>JANYIT010000016.1 GCA_025358725.1 Chamaesiphon sp. GL140_3_metabinner_129_sub | reverse complement strand
TTTAGCTCCCTCCCCTTATAAAGGGGATGCTCTTGCCCCCTCCCCTTTCCAAGGGGAGGGCTGGGGTGGGGTAAAAATCTCCGCATCAACACCCAGTCCCCCCACCGAGCAGCAACAAGTCCTAATTGCGGCGCGAGAACTAGACTATACCGCCGTCCCCAAACAAGCCCAAACCTGGGTAAACGAACATCTGATTTATACTCATGGCTACGGTTTTACCATGAGTCCCGTCAACCGCGTGGCGACAGGGGGATTACCAGAATATTTAGTCAAAGATATCGGGATGAGCAAAGGGAGTCCCCTCACAACTTCTAGTGCTGTGCGTGCTAGTGTGCCGATCGGACAACCGCGCATTTATTATGGAGAGAATACCGATACTTATATCATGACTGGTACCAAGGTCAAAGAATTGGACTATCCCAGCGGCAATGATAATGTGTATAACGTCTATGACGGGCGTGGGGGGATTAAGATCGGTTCGACTTGGCGGAGACTGCTATTTGCCACATACCTAAATGATTGGCGGATGGTGTTGACACCGGAATTTTTACCAGAAACCAAGTTGTTATTGCGCCGAAATATCGATCGCCGCATTCGATCGATCGCCCCTTTCTTGCGGTACGATCGAGACCCATATCTAGTCGCGACGGATGCTAGGGGCAATCCGACAGATGCCAAAGATCCGAGTTATCTGTATTGGATCGTCGATGCGTATACTACTAGCGATCGCTATCCCTACTCTGATATTGGCAAGGAAGGCATTAATTATATCCGTAACTCAGTAAAAGTTGTTATCGATGCTTATCATGGCTCCACGAGCTTTTATATCGCTGATCCGAGCGATCCGATCGTCACCACTTGGGCGAAAATATTTCCCGATTTATTTAAACCGCTGAGTGCGATGCCTGTAAATCTGCGTCGTCACCTCCGTTATCCTGAAGACTTCTTCAAGATGCAATCGGAGCGGTTGATGACATATCACATGACAGATCCGCAGGTATTTTACAACCGCGAAGATCAGTGGCAAATTCCCACCGAAGTCTATGGTGATAAACCGCGATTGGTGGAGCCATATTATTTAATTACCAGCTTACCCACCATCCCAGTTCCAGAATTTACCCTGCTCCTGCCTTATACCCCGCAGCAGCGGACAAATTTAGTCGCTTGGTTGGCAGCGCGTTCCGATGGTGATAATTATGGCAAGTTATTACTGTACACCTTTCCGAAACAACGATTGGTCTATGGCCCAGAACAAATCGAAGCGAGGATCAATCAAGATCCGGCAATATCGAGTCAAATCTCGCTCTGGAATCGCCAGGGTTCGAGAGTGATTCAGGGTAATTTGCTGATTGTCCCGATCGAGCAATCCCTATTATATGTCGAACCGCTCTATCTCGAAGCAACCCAGAATCAGCTACCGACGCTAGTTCGGGTAATTGTGGCATATGAAAACCGGATCGTCATGGCGGAAACTTTACCACAAGCTTTAACAGCAATGTTTAAACCCACCACAACTTCCGCAAGCATGATCGTTGGCGGTACTAAAACGAAGCAAACAACCTTAAACCGAACTCATATTAATGAATAAAATTGTCGGAACAGTTACTACCTCGATCGTCATCTTCCTGCTATTAATAGGGTTAGGTTTGAGTCTTTGGATTATCCTACCTGCACCGATTTTCTCTCTCCTCCCGCTCAGTGTTGGTATGCCAGAAATCAGTCCTGGATTAATTCTGTTTAATACTTTGGCACTAATTTTAGGCTGGGTAAGATTCTGGAATAGATCTCCCCGACAGCCGCAATTATTTATCCTCACTCTCTGTTTGAGCGGTTTAGCTTTGGTACTGAGTTGCTCACCATTGCTGAAATTTTCCGCAGCACAACAGCAAGCAGAACGATCGATTGTGGCTAGTTTGGGACAAGATTATCTAAACAAGATTGCGCCATCACTGACTACTAAAATCCGCTCGAAACCTCTGATTATTTCAGATATTTGGGGCGGTATTCCATTATCGAAAGTTCGGATCGATCGACAGATACCTTTTGCCAATCCTGATGGTGTTAATCTATCACTAAATATCTATCGTCCTGCTCAAATCGGCACCTATCCAGGAATCGTCTCGATTTATGGTGGTGCATGGCAACGGGGTAATCCCGATAGTGATGACACTTTTAACCGTTATATTGCTGCACAGGGTTATGTCGTCTGGGCGATTTCCTATCGTCATGCCCCAGCCTATCATTTTCCGACCCAAATCGAAGACGTGCGATCGGCATTAACATATATTAAACAACACGCTGCCACAACTGAAACCGATCTCGATCGAGTTGCCCTAATTGGTCGATCTGCTGGTGCCCAATTAGCGATGTTAGCCGCTTACAAAGCTGCTCCATTTCCCATTCAAGCAGTTGTAAATTACTATGGCCCTGTCAATCTTACTGCGGGTTATGATGATGTGCCTACTCCAGATCCGATCGAGTCTAGAGCTACACTTCGAGCTTTTTTAGGCGGTACACCTCAAGATTTTCCCGAACTATATCGCCAAGCTTCGCCCTTAAATGCTGTGAAACCCTCTCTCCCACCATCTTTACTCATCTACGGGGGCAAAGACCATATCATTGAATCCAAGTATGGCAAGTACCTCGCTCAAAAACTCCAATCTCAGGGAAATAAAGCCATTTTCATCGAAATTCCTTGGGCGGATCACGCCTTTGATGCCGTATTTTCAGGTATGAGCAATCAACTCGCGCTCTATTACACCGAGCGATTTTTAGCTTGGGCATTAAATTAGGGGGTAGAGTCAGTCTACAATAGGGAGTTGCATCTCCCAAATAGCCCATTGTATATGCTTAATCCCTCGCCACGTCCGACGATTCCTACTGCTACTTGGCAACGTCAGTTTGATCAAGGCTGGGATAAACCCTATACTGTCCGTTATGAGAGTAATCTAGATGATGGGCCGTTTCATGGGATGCCATTGGGGGGATTTGGGGCGGGATGTATTGGCAGATCTCATCGGGGTGAGTTCAATCTGTGGCATATCGACGGTGGTGAACATATTTTTAAAAACCTCTCGGCTTGTCAATTCAGTGTATTTGAACAGGTAGAAGATGGCGAGGCTCAAGCTTATGTGATGTCTACGGTAGCACCTGAAGATGGTAGTTTAAGTCGATGGGAATGTTATCCCCAGACCACTCCAGCCTGTCAATCTACAGGTACTTATCAGGTTTTATATCCTCGCAGTTGGTATAGCTATGAAAATGTCTTTCAGGCGCAATTAACTTGCGAACAATTTTCGCCAATTTGGGCAGATAATTATCAAGAGACTTCTTATCCGATCGCGATCTTTGAATGGACAGCTCACAATCCCACTGATAAACCGATTACCCTGAGCATCATGTTGACGTGGGAAAATACCGTCGGTTGGTTCGCAAATAGCAATCCATCTAGTCAAGTAGAAATTCGCGATGATGGCAGTCCGGTATATGATTATCAGCCCAGAATTGGTGAAAGTGAAGGGAATTATAATCAGTGGATTGTCGATAATTATCGGGTGGGTTGTCTATTAGATAAGGCACACAAATCGGATGTACCTAGTGAAGGTGAAGGACAATGGTCGATCGCGAGTATTGCCAATCCCAGTGTAGAAGTATTTTATCATTCGCGGTGGAATCCGATCGGTGATGGTGGCGATATTTGGGATAGTTTTGCCGCTGATGGTTCACTCCCAGATATCGATGATGAAAGTGTGGCGAAAAAAGGTGAACGTATTGCTGCGGCGATCACAATTCGGTTTACAGTTAAACCCGGACAAACTAAAAAGATTCCCTTTACACTCGCTTGGGATTTTCCAATTACCGAATTTGGTAAAGGGGTAAATTATTATCGACGGTATACAGATTTCTTCGGTCGATCGGGTGAAAATAGTTGGGCGATGATTCGCACAGCTTTTAAGCATTATGATACTTGGCAAGAGCAGATAATTAACTGGCAACAGCCAATTCTCGATCGAGCCGATCTCCCCGATTGGTTTAAGATGGCGTTGTTTAATGAGTTATATCTGCTCACCGATGGCGGGACATTATGGACAGCCGCCGACGAACGCGATCCGGTGGGACAATTTGGTGTCTTAGAATGTCTAGATTATCGCTGGTATGAAAGTTTGGATGTCCGTTTATATGGTTCTTTTTCCGTACTCTTACTCTGGCCAAAATTAGAGAAATCGATCCTAATTGCCTTCGCTAGAGCCATTCATACCGAAGATACTAATCAACGCCTAATTGGCTACTACGTTCAAACCGCATTCGGCTACGAAGATCGTCCTCAAAATGTCGATCAATCTGAAATGATGGCACCCCGAAAAACCCTTCATGCCACCCCCCACGATCTCGGCGCACCCAACGAACATCCCTGGGAAAAGACTAACTATACCTGTTATCAAGATTGCAACCTGTGGAAAGATTTGGGTAGCGATTTTGTCCTCCAAGTTTATCGTGCTTATGTATTTACAGGTAAAAAAGATGTCGAATTTCTCGCCGAATGTTGGAGCGCAATTGTTGATACATTAGCATATCTGAAACAGTTCGATTTAGATAACGATGGAATGATTGAAAACTCCGGCGCACCCGATCAAACTTTCGATGATTGGCGACTACAAGGGATTAGTGCTTACTGTGGTGGACTATGGTTGGCGGCGTTGGAAGCAGCAATCGCGATCGGTCAAATTCTCACTCAAGAATACCACGGTGAACTTACCCCCAACCCGATCGAAATCATCCCTGAATATCAAGCCTGGTTAGATGCAGCCAAACCCATCTATCAAGAAAAACTCTGGAATGGAAGTTGCTACCGCATCGATACAGATAGCGGCTCCGAAGTCGTGATGGCAGATCAATTGTGCGGGCAATTCTACGCTAAGCTCCTAGAACTAGATGATATCGTGCCCCTAGATTGCGCCAAAACTGCCCTAGAAACTGTCTATCAATCCTGTTTTCTCAATTTTCAAGGCGGTAAATTTGGAGCCGCAAACGGAGTTAAAATCGACGGATCACCATCAAACCCTAAAGATACCCACCCCCTAGAAGTATGGACGGGAATTAACTTCGGGATTGCTGCATTTTTAGTCCAAATGGGAATGCGGGAAGAAGGGTTAAAATTAGCAGAGACAATTGTCGAGCAGGTATATACTAATGGGTTGCAATTTAGAACTCCCGAAGCCATTACTTCCGCTGGCACTTTTCGCGCTAGTCACTATCTCCGCGCAATGGCAATTTGGGGAATCTATCATACCTTAAACCAAGTTGTTATATAGACTCAAAGTTCTTAAAAATATTCCACTCAAAAGCAAAGCCTGCCTACAATGAATTTTATTTATTTTCATACTAAAGCTCCTCTACTTATTAATGAATTTATTGAGAATTAATTTAACGATAATAGATAAATACCATGAATTTATCGAACAAAGAAAGCAGCATCTGCAAGGAAAGAATTATCGATCAATATACACAGAAATGGGACGAAATTATTTTCTCGACTGAACCTGTCGATCGATCTAAAGCTGAAGCAATAATTATCAAAGCATATGCTCTCCTTAATCTACCATCTCCAACAATCCATTTTTTAACTAGCCCCTCTCTTGAACAATGTTCTGCTTTGAATTCGATCGGATTTAATGATATTGGTGGATTTCTTTCTATAAAGCATGAGTTAGAAGATAAATTCACAGTTAGCAGAGAAATAGTCGAAGAGTTTATAGTTGATCGATTATGCTATTCATCTAAATTTGATGAGTTGTACGATCGAGGTGAAAGATTTTTGAGAATATGTGATTGGGTTTTATATTTACCTTATCTTGGTGAATGGTATTGGCAGTACAACGAAAATTTGGTAATGTTCTGAATCTGTGGAAAGAAGTATCATAGAAGCAAGATATAGCAGAGAGAAAGAAAAATGGTATTAGAACCTGTTCTGTGCCCAGCTTGTCAAAGTAGCGATGTCGTCAGACACGGATACTCAGGAGAAGG
>JANYIT010000335.1 GCA_025358725.1 Chamaesiphon sp. GL140_3_metabinner_129_sub | reverse complement strand
GCCGATTCTCTTTCAGAGAGGCTACGCCAACGAGTTTAATTAAATCCGGTCGATCGTCACAGAGAGATTTAATTTCGGTAATATCGATTGGCAATCGTTGAGCGATCGCAAATTTCTCGATATCTTCAATTTTAAAATCGTCACTGCGCTCGGAGCAATGAGCGATCGCCTCGTCGAGATATTGCTGCGCGAGCGTTGGGGAAATGGGCTGAGCAACAGTCGGCACTCCGGCTTTAACGATTTCAATGCCTAAATCGCTGGATTCCTGCTGCCATCTTGCCTTTAGCTCTGTTGAGACAATGCGTTCTTTATGCTTGCGAGTGCGATCCCAACTATCCTCCCGCGTCTGTCAAGTACTATTGGCTGGACACTGAGCGAGAATCTGCATCCGGCGTTTGCTAAATTCGACTAACTGCTCCCGCTGATAGCCCTTAATTTCAAACATCCCGTGCGGACGAGGCTCGATCTCATAACCCAGTCGTTCGACTTCGGCTGCTAGGTAAGTCTGATAAATCGTGCCCAAGTGTTTCTTATTCTGAAAAATTAGATCGTTGTCGTTGGCATACCATTTACCGCTCTCTGCTTGGGTTAGGTTCATCACCAGTGCGTGAGTATGCAGATGCGGATCGAGTTCTCGGCTCTCGATATGGTCGAACTGAGCTATGACGAGGTTGCTGGTTTTGACTTCTGCGACTTTTTTATCTTTGGTAATACGGGTTTGCGCGTAGCGTTCTTCGATAAGTGCCAAAGTTTTCTCGACAGCTCGGCGATGGGCGACTTCCAACCGAGTATCGCCACCGACTAACGCAGTCAAACTTACAGATTTCGGGGCAGAAAAAGTAAAATCCGTTCCCGCACGACGTTTTTCAGGGTCGCCTTTGGTGCCCAGATATTTACTACCATCTGGCGATCGACCGTAGCAAATCTGCTCGAATGATCCGCGATCGATTTCACCTTTTAAACCGAGCGCAGACGCACCTTTACCAAACCACCGAGTTTGCCCTCGTTCGTAATCTTCAGTGAAATACTGCACCGCCGTATTCGCTTTACAGTTTTTTGCAGTTAGCATCCGTTCCTCTGTAACATTGTTATTTTTATTTCCACTACTCTCAACTCGATCTTGAAGCTATTTTGAGCATCAATTTCCCTCACTTCTGTTATTATCGCTCAACTTACAGCTATTATAGTAAATGCGTACTGTGCGTAGACAAGGTAAGGCAAAGATTTCATTGTCATCAGTTTTAGCACCCTAGAAAGCAGCTAACAGTAGCCTAGTAGTCCCCTATAAAACTTGATATTTTCGGTTTCAAATCTCGTTATCAACCCCTAATAAACCCCTAGCAGACCCTTTATAGCTCTCTTTTAAACCCCTAAAAAAGTAGTAGATTAAATCTAGTCAAATGCCGCAATGGAAATGGACGATTTATGAGAGCAACGAGTTAGATCGGTTGCTATATGAATATTTAAAAAGCTGTAAGCGGATGAAGGATAACATCATCCAAGCTCTCGAAGCATTCTACTTACCCTATGCACTCAAGTACACAGGTGCTTCACCTTTGGAAGTTCGCAAGGCTTACCAACGATCGATCGACACCTTACAATCGAGAGTAAAAATTATGGCACTGGACGCTGGAATGTCAACAGATGCGATTCCGCAAAGCGGAGGCTTCGCCAACGAAAATATCCAATCGGCGGTAAGTTTCAATCGTCAGCAACTCAAACAAGAAGAAGTTGACGAAGTTGATGATGAATTGCCGATTAACCCGCTCAATAAAATCACCAAAATAGAGAAGTGAGGAGAATTAATTTCGTGGAATATCTGTACACAGCGATAGATTACGGAAGTAGCGCGTTGAAGGTGATTTACAGTAAAGAACTCACCGACACTCCTCAATACTTCATGATGCAGCCAGAGATCATCGAGGTTTCGGTCGATGATGTGAAGGAGTATCGTAAAAACTTCAAGTTAGATCCGACTCGATATGCCTTTGTGGGGACTAACGATCGTTACTATGCTACTGGGGAATTAGCTCAAGAAGTATTTCGTTCCACTTTGAACCTAACCGAACCAAAATCTAACCATGCGATCGGGCGTACTTTAGCAGCAATTACCGTAGCCGCTCGACTAGCTCAACTCGATGTCGGTAAAAAATTTAGACTTTTCCTATCCTGTTTACTCCCCGCTGGCGAGCTGGGAGATCGAGACACGCTCGAAGCAAATCTCAGGGAGGCGTTTAAAAACTTTGACACCCCAGTGGGTAGGTTACAAGTCAACCTCAAGTACTTTAATTGCCATCCTGAAGGTGGTGGATTGGCACTTTTTTACCAAGAGCATTGCGATTTAGCCGATCGCCAGTTAGGAGTAATTATGATGGGGCATCGGAATTCGAGTTGCTTTGTCGTGCAAAATAATGTCTATCGACGGTTGCGTTCCACCGATCTGGGCTTTGCCACAATTGTCAACGATATTCAGCTTGCCACATCTGCATACAAAGACAAAACGATAACCGCAGCGGTGGCGACTTACCTAACTCAGGAAGAAGATCGTACCCCGCTGATAAAAATGTTGCTGCGAAACAATCCCACTGCGCGGGAACAGGAGCTAGACACACTCCTCAAGGCGATCGATCTAGCCACCAGAAAATTTTGGAATTCATTCGCTCAGTGGTTAGAAATTCAGCTTCCACTCGATGAGATTATTTTTGGTGGTGGAGTTGCCGAGTTATTTAAATTAGAAATGCTCGACTATCTATCTGGGAAGTTACCCAATTTACCGGATAAAAATTGTCCAGCAATCTATTTACATGGTGGATTAGAGTACTCGAAAAATACGCTCATTCCGACAGGGCTACAAGCTAGATTCGCCGATGTGCAGTGTTTGTGGGAAAAAGATATTATGCCAATCGCTAAGTCTTACTGGCTCAATGTATCAGAAAAAAATAAGTGAGCAACCAATTAGTTACTCACTTGCTTTACTATAAACCTTGCTTTTCAAGCCAGTTCATGGCTTATTTACGAGCCAATTTCCACGCTTGTTGCTATTCTATATCCTTGTAAAGTTACAAAATAACTTCGTCACAGTTAAGCATTTCGCACAGTCGATCGATTTCTTCTTTTGACAATTGAGAATAATCTTCAAAGTAGTTGGAGAACACAGAATCTATCGACTCAGTTGGAGTAAATTGAAATAGGCGTAAAGCGGCTAAAACTGTCGCAATCGTTCGGTCATTATCCAAAATTGAATGCAATGAATATCCGTCAGAACTGGGCTTAACCTGATGAGTGACATAGCCAACATAAATATCTTCAACGTAATCTGTCCAAGAACCATCATCTAAATCTTGACAATATTTGAGATCGGAATTTGCCTGAACGATTGCTTCTGCCTGGGTAGGGAAGAAGCTCTCCGATTCCCAGTTGTGGACGAACCAATAGCGGGAAGGAATATTGTTTTCATTAGAAGTGTTTAGCATAATTAAAGTTAGAAAGTTAGAGAAGTGAGCAGAACGAGATGAACTTTAGGATTTAGATAATTCCGGCAGATTGCATTTCCAAAACTTGACTTATATAGATTTCGAGTACTTCCCAATTAATTCCAATTGTGGCATCATGATTATCCATTGCCATTTGTAATACTAATCGAGCAAAATCTCGACTTAGCTTGGGATTAAGCGACAGGACATCATCGGTATGCCAAATTTTGTAGAAAGTATCGGTACCACCTTCTAGCGTTTGAATATGGGCAATCGCTGTTGAGGCATCAATATTATCCCATCGCTGTCCTGCCTCACCCAAGGTAACTTCTTGGATGATATATTTGTGCTTATCGAGTGCCTCAACCAAAACCAATTTAAGGTTTTTCAATTGGATTAACTTATGTATTCCTTCGTCACGAATGACAGCATAGTTGAGCCGAGCGAGATATTCATCAACAGTAATCTGATAGGTTTCGAGTTTCATATTTTAAAAAGAGAAATCGTTTACACTAATTGAGATAGTTTTTCTCTGACTGGTTCTAGAGACTGGATTTGGCTATCTAGATATTGACGATCGCCATAGAGATGAAATAATTCATCATCTATGGATTGAATTATTTCTATAATCTCTTTTTTGTCCGAATCGTTTAGATCGTGGCAAAGCGGCTGTAAATCGTCCAAGCTGATTTTCTTGCCTTCAACAGTACAGCCATGAGATTGAATGATGCGGACAATTTTTTCGACTTTTTTATTGTTCGATTCGTACATAATGCTTATTTCCTTGAGATTGGTAATGTGAGTGAGAATACAAAAAGGCACCAGTCTTCAAAAGTGGCTGGTGCTAAATGGGATTAGAGATTGTGACAGGAAAGCTACAAACTAGTGGACATGATGTTATGTTATTAGTAGTGATATTGACCGAGCTTGAAAAGTCTGTGTAATGCTAGTTACAAAGACTTTTCTCCATTTAGCTAGTTATTGGCTGTTGCTACTTCGCGCCAGGTGCTTTGCGGCAAGTACAGAACGCTCGAACCAAGCCGCTCTACTTCAGTTGCCCGATCGTAAGATTCGATATCTTCAGCAGTGCGGGTGACTGCATTCAACATGCCAAATCGAGATAAGTCACCAGAGCGAATTAAATGGTCGAGAACCGAACTCGATTCGTCACTGTTTAAGCCAATTGCTTTGGCGGTAAGCTCGACAGCCTTTGCCGAATGACCAGTGATGAGGTCATTCTTAGAGGCTTGCAGATCGGCAACAGCATCGCGGAAGGTGGTGATGCTAATCGCACTTCGTACCAGATCGCGAATCTTCAGCTTGAAGGCGTTGTCGATCGCTTGCACGGTATCCGAGGCATACAAATCTGT
>JANYIT010000334.1 GCA_025358725.1 Chamaesiphon sp. GL140_3_metabinner_129_sub | reverse complement strand
CCTACAGGTTAATTTTGTAAGGGCGCGGCTTTATGCCCGCCCTGGATCTACTGGTGCAAGATGTGAGTAAATCTATTCCATTGCCTAGTGATTAGACATAACTGCAAAACGAATTTAACTAGCCGCAATGGGTCGATCGCGATCTAAAATGGAGTACCTAGATCGCTAACAGGCAATATTCCTGGGTGGTTAATTACAGCAACGAGATTTCAATATGTTAGCCAAAAGAATATTACCTTGCCTCGATGTCAAAGCTGGACGAGTCGTCAAAGGCGTAAACTTCGTCGAACTGCGCGATGCTGGTGATCCAGTCGAACTCGCCCAGATTTATAACGATGCTGGAGCCGATGAGCTGGTATTTCTCGATATTACCGCCACTCATGAAGATCGCGGCACGATGATCGATGTTGTCTATCGGACAGCCGACAAAATATTTATTCCACTCACCGTCGGCGGTGGGATTCAATCACCGTCAAATATTAAGGACTTATTACGCGCGGGCGCGGATAAAGTCAGTCTCAACTCAGCAGCGGTGCGAAATCCGAATTTAATTAACGATGCTAGCGATCTATTCGGCAATCAGTGTATTGTAGTGGCGATCGATGCCAAACGCCGCAATGACCCCAGTAATCCGGGTTGGGATGTCTATGTCAAGGGTGGACGCGAAAATACCGGACTAGATGCGGTGAAATGGGCGCAAGAAGTCACCAAAAGGGGCGCGGGGGAACTTCTTGTCACTAGTATGGATGCAGACGGCACCAAGGCGGGATATGACCTCGATCTGACGAGATCGATCGCCGAATCTGTTCAAGTGCCAGTGATTGCTTCTGGTGGTGCGGGGAACTGCGAACACATTTATCAAGCGGTGACAGAAGGGCGCGCGGAAGCCGCATTACTAGCTTCGTTGCTACACTATGGTGAGCTAACTGTAGCTGAGATTAAGGAGTATCTCCACCAGAAACAAGTAACCGTGAGGATTTAAACGCCCCAATTTTGGCTAGACACCTCGATCGATAGTAGTTTATTCTCAAAGCTTGGGCAAAACCGCCGCTAGGCTCTCATACTTTATGCGAAAACTCCTATTTCTCCTACCAGGAACTACTCAAAAATTCAACTGTGGGGGACTATTTGCTGAACTGAAAACCATTGAGCTAGTCAAACAGATCTGTCCGGTTGAAATAGTCACCTATCGCCAACGAGAGCCAGACAAGCTATTTTTAGATGATATTTTGCAAAATCCCCCGCAGCAGGATAAAATCTTCGTCGTGAGTTGGGGTTTTGATGTCCCAAAACTAGTGGCTCGGCTCCAAGGCTATCCCACAATTTATCATGCTCATAGTGCTGAGTATGGCTTTCGGCTGCCTGCGCGGATACCGATCGTCTGTGTCAGTCGCAATACACTGGGCTATTGGGGACAGCGATCGCCTCACTCTTTGCTATACTATTTGCCAAATCAAATTTCTGATGAATTTGTCGATCGTCAAGCAGAAAGGACGATCGATGTCTTAGTTCATGCTCGCAAGTCTTCTGACTACTTATTGAAGCAATTAATTCCCGCTTTACAACCTCATTGTCAAGTTGAAATCATCGATGGATTTGTAGATAGTTTGGCAGATTTATTCAACCAATCTCGCGTTTATCTATACGACTCCGCCGAGTATTGGGCGACTCAGGGCGTAACAGAAGGATTTGGATTGCAGCCGTTAGAAGCGATCTCCTGTGGCTGTCAGATATTTTCCAGTGTCAATCATGGGTTATCAGATTATTTAGATCCAGGATTTAATTGTCATAAAATTGCTGCTTTTAGTACCGCCTACGATGTCGAACGCATTCTCAACGTAGTTCAATCTGCCTCGCCAATCAATGATCTAGAATCTCTGGTTACTGAATATAGAACTGAGAATATCCGCTCACGTATCCCGGTGATTTTGACCGAAATAAATCATTTTTTCGATCGTATCAATCCAAGTATTTCAGACATTCCAGATCTAAATTATCAACGTATTTTACAGTTGAGATTGTTGAAAATTGTCAAAAGTATTCAAAAAAAGCTCAAGCGTTAGGAGATCGATGCCGCAATCGCAATGCTCCAGATTATTGCCAATCGAGTGACGGCTATACATGTGGAGTTGTTTTTCGATTTTGCACTTCCAGCCAAATCAATAGAGCATTGATATCGGCAGGATTGACACCACCGATGCGGGTGGCTTGTCCGATCGTAGCGGGTTGAATTTGGGTTAATTTTTCTCGCGATTCCTTGGAGAGGGTCTCGATCGAGCCATAATTAATATTGTTAGGTAGTTTCCGATTAGACTGTTTACTTACTTGGTCGATTTGATGTTGTTGGCGATTCAAATATCCGGCATATTTGATCTCGATTTCTGCACCTTCTTGTTCGGCAAGTTTGAGGCTTTCATTGCCCAGTTCAAATTCAGTCAAGCTAGGATAATGGAAGCCAGGACGACGCAATAGTTCGGCGAGGGTAATCGAACCTTTGATTACTTCTCCAGTCGCCGCAGTTATCCCTTTTCCTGTATCGTCTAATTCTCGAACTCTGGTTTTTTCCAGGCGTTCTTTCTCAGCAACAATATTTGCTTGCTTACTCGTAAATAATTCCCACCGTCTGTCGTCAATCAAACCGATTTCTCGTCCTAGTGGAGTCAACCGTTGGTCGGCATTATCCGATCGCAATAATAACCGATATTCCGATCGACTAGTCAGCATTCGATAAGGTTCGCGCAAATCTTTGGTACAAAGATCGTCGATTAATGTGCCCAAATAACTCTGTTCGCGGGGGAAGACAATCATCTCCTGATGATTGACAAATCGCGCCGCATTTACCCCCGCCACAAATCCCTGTCCCGCCGCTTCCTCATAGCCGGTGGTACCATTTACCTGTCCCGCACAAAATAGCCCCTCAATCTTCTTGGTCATCAAAGTGGGATAACATTGAGTCGCAGGGATATAGTCATAATCCACTGCATAAGCTGGACGCAACATCACGCAATTTTCCATCCCGATGAGTGTGCGTAACATTTCCACCTGGAGACTTTCGGGTAAACCCGTCGAAAAGCCCTGAATATAAAGTTCGGGAATATCGCGCCCTTCCGGTTCGATGAAAATCTGG
>JANYIT010000310.1 GCA_025358725.1 Chamaesiphon sp. GL140_3_metabinner_129_sub | reverse complement strand
TCCATTTCGGTGGTTTAGTCTTCTTCTTTTGTGGTAGCAATGGTTCGATGATTTCCCACTCTCTGTCTGTCAAGCTGCTTGCATACACCATTTATTTCTCATTTTAGCTCCTTCTAAAAAGATCCCAAATGGGTTCTATACGGAATCATTGCCATCGATTCATTGGTACAATCAGTGTTGAGCGTGTATTTCCGTTATTAAGACTATGTACGATGTCGATCCAATAATGCCATTATCCCTTCAAGAATACATTGATGGCATCATTACCGCTCTTCCAACTGATGAAAGCAGAGCAGCTAATAATACTCACAAGTTAGCAAGTAAGCTAAGGTGTTTTCAACCAATTCAAATATATCCAGATAAAGACGAGTCCTTGCAAACTTGGATAGAAAGTATCACCTGTTCCGATGAGTCAACCAAAATAATGCTCATTTTGGGAGAGTCTAGAGGGAGCCGAGTGGCTAAAAAAGATCGGAAGCCAGATGATGGAAAAATGATTCCAGCAGGAACTTCTGATGGCATAGGATTAGCTATTGCAATTGCTGGGATCATGACAAATGCTGGAACTAAAGCTCATAAGATATCTATAGATGGGGGATTAGATGAATGGGATCAATCAGTAAATGAAGCTGATAAAAGTCATCTAATTATTGTTGGGACAGGCGAAATAAATATTTTCGCCACATTTTTACATGGGTTAGTAGAAAACTTTTATTTTGGAAACTCAATTTGGCCACCAGCTTCTTTGACACTAGGGGATCAGTTGTATGCTGGAAATCTACCATCTAATTGCTATCATAGAAATCCTGAAGGGTCGATCATAAATGATTATGGAGCCGTGCTCTTATTAAAAAATCCTTGGAATCCAAAATTTAGAGTTCTTTGGATAGCTGGTCTAACTGGTAAAGCTTCAATGTCTGGATGTCACCAAGTTGGATTAAATTGGAAAGATCATCCTCAAGCTAGCAAATCAATTGGTGTGGTGTTCACCCACCCAGATTCTCCATCACCCGATCAGATAAAACCTAAAACATGGTTAGTTAATGGAGATAATAGACCAAAATGGGAAAAAGTCCTACCACCTAAAGCTCAGTATCCTCGGCGAATTGTCTCACCAGCTAATACCAGCCAAAATATTGAAGAAAAAATTACTTTACCTGAAGAAAAAAAGACTAGAATTTTTATTAGCTACATACACAAAGATAAAAGGTTCTTTAAGCTAATAAAAGATTTCATATCAGTCTCTCTCGAACAGGCAGGCTTTGAACTTTGGGATGATACTCGAATTGATACAGGAGATATATGGGACGATCTAATAAAGGAAAACATCTCTAAAACTGATATCGCATTAGTATTGGTTAGTCAATGGTTTCTCAATTCTAACTATTGTCAAAAGGACTCGTGATTTTTCCTGTAATCATATCTAATTGTGAATGGAAAGAGCATACATGGCTGCGTAGCACTCAATTTCTGCCAAGTGATAACAAAACACTTGAAAATTTCAGTGGGGCAAAGAAAACTGAATTATGTAGTAAAATTCTTGCTGGCATAAAGAAACTAAAAAAATAGGGAACTAGTTATATTTTTGTAAGGAGAGCAAACTCTTGCAAGATGATCGCGATCGAGTCTATCTTTTTGCCCGCATGAAGGGTGGATGGTGTTGCTACACGCATTTATAGTGGGCGACGAGATAAAGCTACAGCGATTCTGGTTGTTTTCAGCGATCGTTAATAAATCCTGGTTTCATTCTTTCCATTAACTTTGGCAAATAGTTTGACCGTTGGCGTTGGCGGTAGCGGAGCGTTTGCCTTGCAATAGCCTGCCGTAGGTACAGCCTCTCCCCTGGAGAATCGAGGCAAGGAACTGACCAAGGCACTGACACCTTTGTATAAGCTGACACTACGTTGAAATGTAGTGTGAGGTTTAGAAATATTGTAAATGGAAGATGTCTGGGGTTATTTAATCCTTTCATAAGTAACTTTCAGAATTTTTTGACCCTCAAATAGGATATTCTCAATAGTTAGAAGATCGATCTTCTAATTCGACTGCGAGACTAAAAAGCAATTCAGAAGATCGATGGTAGACAGGATGACTCTCAATTTTCCTGCTATTCTCGAACTAAATTACAACCTTTGACTATGGCAAAATCAAAAATATTAAAGCCCGCTCGTCAAATCATTCTATGGATTGCTGCTAATGCTGGCGGAGTCGGTAAAACGACTCTGGGCATTCATGTTGGCTATAAATTCGCTCAATTGGGCTTGAAAGTGCTGTTCATCGATCTAGATACTAATGGTTCGCTAGCTCGGTTTTGTGGACTCAATGCCGATCTCAAACCTAACGAAACTACTGCGGCATTATTCGATCGCAACTTTGATGGAAACTACCCAATTTTTACCCCAGAGTGGGGTAATCCTCAAGGATGTTTCGATACTTGTTTGGGCGGAGA
>JANYIT010000302.1 GCA_025358725.1 Chamaesiphon sp. GL140_3_metabinner_129_sub | reverse complement strand
CATTTTAAATATTTCCGTTCAGGGTTGGGGTGGTTTGTTTGCTTCGTGTCCTCAGCTTACCCACTTCTTTCAAGTTACCTATCACCCTTCCCAAACTTTTTTTTAAATATGTTTTTCAAGGTGTGGTTATCCCTAAAAAATCCCCTCCCTGGAGGGGATTTTTTAGTAGCTACTTATCGTGTTCGTCTTTACGCTCTAGACGAGCGATACAACGAAAATTTGGGGGACTATCTCAATTTTACCCAACTACTCGTTCATGGATTTAAATGTGGCTACGGCTGATGGTGATTGTCCGGTGAGGTAGCGGAAGATCCAGTATTTGAAGATGGTATCGATGAGGACGGGAAAGGTGGCAATAAAGAGAGAGTTGAACTCGTGGTTTTCGGGAATACCTAGATGTTTTGCGGTACCGGCAAGGATGACTTCCCAACCATGTGGGGAGTGAAAGCCGACGAAGGTGTCGGTGAGTAGGATGATGATAAAGGCTTTGGCTGTATCACTGAGTCCAGAAATCAGATCGTCAATGAAGGATTTGAGTACGCTAATCTGTTGTTTGCTATGGGTAATCAACCAGGCAAAGGTAATGACAGCTAGTAAGTCAGCAAACCAGTTTTTGACGGCTTCGGCACTTTGACGATAGAAATCTACTTTGATTTCTTCGGCTTTCTCCTTGATTTTATCTTCCATCTGCTCTGCGGTGAGCGCGGGTGCTAATCCTACCATGTGTTTAAATTTGAGTTTCTTCTCAAACATTTCCATTTCCTCGAATGCTTCTTTTTCGAGGTTGACATTGAGGAAGACATCTGAATGTCGGTAGCTGCGGTAGGTATCGATCGCTGGCCCAACTACAATGATTTTGGAGATGTATTGGACGAGTAGAGGCACTAAAATCAGCATCAGGATGAATCGCAGGGCAGTTCTAGTTTTACCCTGATTGAAGCGATAGTTTTCGATGACTTGAACTTCGGCTTTAGGGTTGAGATCTTGCTGGATGCGTCGGAAGGTGGAAATCAGGGATGGATCGATAATGGCTCTTTTGTTGATGTTTTCAGACGATCGACCCGACGATCGATCTGGCATACTATTAAACTGACGCTGAGGGATGGTATCGGCTGGATTATTCGCAAAGTTAGCTGACTGATTCCGATTGACACTCAGGGAGCTGCGTTGTGCCAGCGGAGATGCGCCGCGAACGTCTGAGGATAAAATACTATCTCTTGGAGTATTGAGATTCTCTAGCTGTTCGGTTCGATCGGCATAACGAGTCAAGATATCATCGATAAAGCTGAGTTTCTCCAGGATTCGCGCCTCGTACTCGATATCCTGGGTATATGGATTGATATCATTGAACCCCCTACTATCAAATTGTTGACTGTCAGGCGGTTGGGGGTAGTTGCTCCCAGTAACAGTGCGACTGGTTTGAAACTCGGCTAGTCGGATGCGGGTAATATTCAGGTATTTATTGAGATCGTTCTGAAAATAGGTTGCGACTTGCTTATTATTCGATTCGGTAGGAATGGCGATCTTGTCACCACCAAAATGTTCATCTTCGATGGCTTTAATTTTCAAAGCTGCTTTATACGCTTCATCCAATGCTCGATCGGCTGTACGATAAAACCACTGATTTGCTCTACGCCAGTATTGACCAAATTTATTGACTAAAAAGTTTTCCATAGGGAATAGAGGGTAGATGGTAGGGAGTTATCGCTGTTGAGAGTTTCGCCAGTACATCATTCAGCAGCTAAGATTCGGCATTGCCCGATTGAAAGATTTGCCCAATTACGTCATCAATTGGTGGATCGGTAATGCTGAGATCTACTACTTCTAATTCTCCCAAGATTTGAGAGACAGTTTTGGTGAGCATTTCCTGTGGTACCAAAAATCGTGCTGATGCGCCTTCAACTTCTTGGACTTCGGCATATGTCGCTAATCGATCGAGAGAATAGACATGGGTAAATTCTACCCTTACTTCGCGACAAGGTGAAAATCTCTCGACCAAACCATTGAGACTACCATCATAAATTAACTGTCCCTGATGAATCACCAAGACTCGATCGCACAAGGCGGTAATATCTGCCATATAGTGACTAGTCAGCAAAATTGTCGCTTTGTACCGCTGATTATAATCCCGCAGGAATTGCCGCACCGCTACCTGAGCATTTACATCCAATCCCAATGTCGGTTCGTCCAGAAATAGTACTGTTGGTTCGTGCAATAATGCCGCCAGTAATTCGGCTTTCATCCGTTCACCCAGCGAGAGCTTCCGCACGGGTTGGGTAAGTTTGCCTTGAATCGAGAGCATTTCCGCCAATTCATGAATCCGCAATTCGGCAGTTCGATCGCTCAAACCGTATACTGCGGCATTAATCTTGAGTGAATCTAGGGCGGGTAAATCCCAAATTAACTGCTGCTTTTGTCCCATCACTAGCGTAATTTGCTTTAAGAATGCCGCTTCCCGCTTGAAGGGGATTTGCCCTGCTACTTTTACCAGTCCACTAGATGGGTGAATTAGTCCACTGAGCATCTTCAGTGTGGTAGTTTTACCCGCCCCATTTGCCCCCAAAAAGCCGACAACTTCTCCAGCCTCAATCTGAAACGAAACATCCCGAACTGCGTTGATTTCGCGGTAGGTGCGCTGGAAAAAGTGCTTGATGGTACCCTGAAAGCCTGGTTCTTTGATGGCAACTGGATAAACTTTGCTCAAACGATCGACAGTAATACTAGCCATACACAATCGATCTAAACTCCAATTATATCAAGTCCAATCTCAAAATATTGATCGATCGCTACAATTACTAGCTTACCAACATGAGAATTACAGCTATTTAATCACTCGGACAGTATTGACTCGAATCGGCTGTCCAACTTGACAAATTGTGACTACATCGGTAGAAAGCACCCCACTAATATTCACTCTGGTTCCATCAATTTTAGGGAATTTGCCCATCAATTCATATTTTTTACCATTATCAGCAGCTAGTTGATAGCAAGTACCTTCCACGGCTATTTTATGAATAGTGCCAGTTAAATTTATAGTTACTGGCTTGACTTTTGTCGGACTAATATTGGGATTAGCTAGTGCAGGTATGACAGGGAAACAAATACCCATTGCCAAAATAGTTACTAGGATATAAATTTTAGCGGTTCTAATCATCATTATTTCACTTGGGTATCGGTATATTCACATTTTGCCCCAGCCCGAAACTATTAGCAATAATCTTAGGCTGGACGACCCAAAGTGGTGATATAGATGACTGCTTCATCTTCCGGTATGCCTAAAACTTCATTGACTCGATCGTCAAAAAATCCAGCAATACCACTGACACCTAACTCTAAACGAATCGCTGCTAAATTTAGTCGTTGCCCTAAATGTCCAGCATCTAAATGTAAATAACGATAGGCTCGATCGCCATATTTCTGTACTGCCATTTGGAGATCTGCGGTGTGAAAAACCACAGCTCCAGCATCACGTCCTAAGTCTTGTCCTAAGCAGAGATAATGCAGTTGTTCTCGAAAGTTTTTGAATCGAATCTGACGCAGTTCTTGCGCTCTAGGGGCATAATAATAACAACCTTCTTCCAATCCTTGAACTCCAGAAACAACCACGAATGTTTCAATTAAATCTAGATCGAAGTAATCTGGATTTGGATCTAAATGCTGTGCAGCATAATGTTCGGGATGGTAAGTAAAATCTAACAGAGCATTAAGCTCATTGAGTGTCAATCCTGCGCCTGTATACGCACGAGTCGATCGACGTTTGAGAATAGTATCTTCCAGTCCAGACAATGGTAAGTTATCTTGCCAATCAATCGGTGAAGTTACTGTTGATATTTTGAGACAAAATGGGAAATTATATTTATCATCCAATTGAATCAAATTGACATCGGTTGGATTGGCAGGTAGCTGCCTAAATTCAGTGATTTCTGTCATTTGATGGCAATAGTTTAGTAGTCTACCATCAGGTAAATCTGGATATTCTAAATTTATTTTTGAAGGTAATCCTGACGGAAAAGATGGAATGATGAGATCGGGACGAGCATCGAGATCGACGATCGGAATTACAGTAACAGCACCTTCTTGCTCTGGATTAAGATAGAGTAATTCATTAATCGATCGATCGATAAATCCACCAATAAAATAAGGGCGAAAACCATTCATCGAGCCAGATAATTCAATATTACCTAATAAGTGCCCAGTATCTAAGAAAATTCGCCGATAAGCACGATCTTGATACCGCCATGCCGATCGATAAAATACCGCAGTAGTAATTAGACTGAGATCGGCAACCATTAGAGCTGGATGCATAAAACAAGCTACTTGAATATTTTGCCAAACATCATTTGCCCAAAAATGAATCAGAGTATGATCTTTGACTTGATAATTGTATAGTCCGGCTGGCAATAAATTATTCCCGCGAGACACTAAATAAATCTCGGCTGGATACAGCCCTCCCGCTGATGGTGCCGCCCGCAGATACATCGGTTCGCCCATTGTTTGAATCCGTGCCGTCAATCCATAACTGCACAATAAAAACAGCGATAATCTTTGCCACCAATGACTATCGACATCTTGTTTTGTCGATTGCAAATACGGTTTGAGATCGTACGTCGTCCCAATTTTATATTCTTTATATGATGATGGTTGTTGACTCCAATCTAACCCCTGACTTTTGGTAGCGATCGTTTCTGGATCGTATTTTGTGCGCTGGTGATAATGCTGGGAAAATGAGTCAACCATGAGAATTATTAAATGTAAATTATATTGACATTGCTGTCCAAATTGTCCAAATATCGATTAATAATAAAAATCCAGTTAATACTAGTAGGGCAAAATACATCCAAGGTTGGGACAGCGGGTAGACATCAGTTGTATCAATCTCAGTATGTTGTTGAACCAGTTTTAGCAATTGATTAAACCCAGCCACCCGCATCGGCAGCAAAAAGCCTTCACCATTGTGGTTAATAAAATAATAAACTAATCCACCCTGTCCAGTTGTCCGCATTTTTAATTCTTTAACATCACTCCAAGCCACTGCCCAACTTTTAGTGAACAAAGTTGGTACCCACAATGGATAATTAACCTGAATCGATCGATCGTCAATGACGACTCGCTGACTCAAAGCTCCTTGCAATGCCCCAAATCCCAATCCGATGCCGATCCATAGTAGCCAAGCTGGAACCTCCGCACTAGTTGCCGTCGCCAAAAAGGGCAGCGGAATCATCAATGAAATATACAATAAACTTAGCGTAATCCGAATTAGTGGGGAAATATAAAAAATCCACTCTCCATTAATCATCATTTTTGTTCTATAGTCGGTATTTCAGGAGTTTTCTACACCAATCAGGGGGTGTCTTGCAAATCAGATGTATACATATACTCATATCTTGCACCAATAAATAGATACTATTGCT
The DNA here is from genome assembly GCA_025358725.1 of Chamaesiphon sp. GL140_3_metabinner_129_sub. Lineage (GTDB taxonomy): Bacteria > Cyanobacteriota > Cyanobacteriia > Cyanobacteriales > Chamaesiphonaceae > Chamaesiphon. The sequence continues at coordinate 18,111 of JANYIT010000302.1, read as the reverse complement.
GCGGCAACCCGTGGGTACCCATAAAGCGGCGTTTTTATTCGGGGGTTTCCCCCGCATAAAAAAACGACAAGACAGGGCACCCCGACAAGTTATCTGTAGGGGTACCCTGAGATCTACGCTAATTACTAATATCTTTAGACTAGTGCAAGATGTGAAATCAACTTTCAACCGATTTAATTTGCTTCACTTTGATATCAAAACCTCGATCCTGCATTCTGTCTACCAGCCCTGCGGGATCTTGAACCCAAAACTGTTTACCAAATTGTACTAATTGATAACCATTTTCGCTCCGAACGATCGCATATACAGGTGTTTTTATTTCTAGAATATCTCCAGAATATTCTTCTAACATCGTCTTTAGTTGCTGAGTTTGAATCTCATCTGTGGCAACATTAACTGGTAGTTCGATTAGGACTAGATGTTTGACTTCAGTTTCGATATCTACAGGTTTATTGACGAAATTGTAATCAATCTCGATCGCTTCATCAACAATCATCTGGAGTTCATCCTCGTCTTTTTTGCGACTAACTTTACCAACTAAAATCACTGAAGTATTACCGATCAGTGCATCCTTATTTTTCTCATAAGCTTCTGGAAAAACGACTGCTTCCAATTTACTACCCGCGAGATCAGTGAGTTTGAGAATAGCCATTGACTTATTATCTTTCTTCGTCTGGACTACTTTTACCTCCGTTAACATCACCACAATTTTAACATCTTTGCAAGGCTTCTCAATTTCAACCAACCTTTTAAAGTCATGCTTCTGCATCTTGGCGATTCTTTCAGCATTTTTAAGTGGATGATCTGAGACATATATTCCTAGAAGTTCCTGTTCAAATTGCAGTCGTTCTTGAGATGAAAAATCACTAACTAATGGAGATTTTGGCGTAGCTTCAAATCCACCTGCTTCTGGCTTGGAGTCACCTAATAAATCGAATAGATTACCTTGTCCGATCGCTTTTTCTTTAGCCTTACTTTGTGACCACGGAATAATCACATCTAGGTCATTAATTAATTGTCGGCGATTGCGATCGATATTATCAAATGCACCACATTGAATCAGTGATTCTAATGTTCGCTTATTCACAGATTGCAGACTAACTCGCTGACAAACATCGGCAAGTGATAAGAATTCCCCATCTGCTTCACGCGCAGTTAAGATGTTCTCGATTGCCGCCTCACCCACATTCTTAATTGCCGATAAACCAAACAAAATATTTAAGCGATTTGGTCGGTTTGGATCGATGACTGGTCGAAATTTTACATACGATCGATTAATGTCTGGCGGCTCAACTTTGATGTCCAAAGTTTGCTCACAATTATTCAGATATCTGGTCATTTTATCTTGATCGCCACTATTAGCTGTCAAGAGTGCTGACATATATTCAGCCGGATAATTAGCCTTGAGAAATGCGGTTTGATAAGTAACATAAGCATAGGCAGTTGAATGGCTTTTATTGAAGCAATATTCTGCGAACAAAACCATCTTATCAAACAAAGCATCAGCGATCGAATGTTCGACACCATTCTTCGCTGAGCCATCGAGAAACTTCTCGCGTTGTTTGTTCATTTCATCGGCTTTTTTCTTGCCCATACATCGCCGCAAAATATCTGCTTCGCCGAGGGTATATCCTGCCAAATCTTGAGCGATTTTCATGATCTGTTCTTGATAGACAATTACCCCATAAGTTTCTTCTAGAATTGGTTTGAGAATTGGATGCTCATAAGTAATTTCTTCACGTCCATGTTTGCGATCGATGAAAATCGGAATTAGTCCCGCATCTAATGGCCCAGGGCGATACAATGCGAGAATAGATGATAGATCTTCAATACTCGATGGCTTCAATCTAGCGACCACATCCAGCATCCCTGAAGACTCTAATTGAAAGACACCTTCTAAGTCTCCCGATTCGACTTGTTTATATGTTTTCTCTACATTAGGCGGACGTTTATTCAGCGATCCCTTATTGAGAATTTTATAGGTACGTCTTTCTTCAAAGGTAATATCATCTGGGTCAATTTTATCGCCCTTGGTTTGTTCGATCGTATCGATCGCATTTTGGATAATTGTCAGGTTTCTCAGTCCCAAAAAATCCATTTTCAGTAGACCCATTGAATCGAGATCTTCCATATAATATTGAGTAATTACCGACCCATCATTATTCCGCTGCAACGGTACGATTTCATCCAAAGGTTGTGCCGAAATTACCACTCCCGCCGCATGAACACCGAAGGTTTTGTTCGTACCTTCAATCCGCATCGCCATATCAATCCATTGTCTGGCTGTGATTTTTTCACCAGTTTCCGGATCGGCATATTCGCCCGTTTCATAAGTCTGCTTAAACTCCGGTACTGGAGTTTTATCAGAAATCATCACCGCTAATTTTGTCGGTTTCCCCCGTACAACGGGAATCATTTTCCCCAACTCATTCGCCGCACCATAGGGAATATTCAATACCCGCGCCACGTCTTTTAGCACCGCCTTAGAAGTCATCCGGTTGAACGTGATAATTTGCGCTACCCGTTCCTTTCCATACTTCTCAGTTACATACTCAATCACCTCAGCTCGACGCTCGATACAAAAGTCCGTATCAATATCCGGCATCGACTTCCGATCTGGGTTCAAGAACCGCTCGAATAGTAAGCAATGATGTACAGGGTCAATATTGGTAATCTTCATCGCATAAGCGACGAGAGAACCCGCCGCAGAGCCTCTACCAGGGCCGACAGGAATCAATCGATCGCGTGCAAATTTGATATAATCCCACACAACCAGAAAATATGTCGAAAATCCCATCCGCTCGATCATTTTCAGCTCAAAATCGAGCCGTTCCTGATAAACTTGTTCGATATCTCCATACCTTTGAACTTTCAGCCGTTCCTTCAATCCTTCGCGTGAAATCTCTTCCACAAAAGTAGCCGGAGTATGCCCGACTGGAATCGGAAAATCAGGAATCTTTGGTTCGCCTAAGATATTATAAGGTTGAATTTTGTCAGCAACTTCGAGGGTATTAGCGATCGATTCGGCAATTACATCATCAGGTAAATGATCGCGGAACAATTGCGCCATTTCCTCCGCAGATTTGAGGTACTCATTACCACTGTAGCGCATCCGTTTATCTTCACGAATCAGTTGCCCAGTCTGAATACATAGCAGCGCGTCATGAGCTTCCACATCAAAACAAGAGACAAAGTGCGAATCATTAGTAGCAATCAGTTTGATATCTAATTCTCGCGCAATCCTCACAATCTCAACATTCACTACCCGATCTTCTTTCAACCCATGATCTTGGATTTCGAGATAGTAATCCTCGCCAAATCTTTCCTTATACCATCTGGCAACTTTCCTCGCCGCATCTGCCCTACCAGCCATGATTGCCTGTGGCACTTCCCCACCCAAACAACCACTAGTAATAATCAATCCTTCCTTGTATTTCTCAATATATTCCTTGTTAATACAAGGACGCGCAAAAATCCCTCGACCCTGAAAACCTTCGAGGTGAGATACTGTCGTTAACTTAACTAAATTTCGATAGCCCTGAGTATTCTTAGCCAGGACAACTTGGTGAAACTTCTGATAGCGTTTTTGCTGCGTAAAATCACCATTGATCACATACATTTCATTGCCAATAATCGGCTTGACATTGCGCGATCGACAGACTTTAATTAATTCGATCGCTCCATACATCACACCATGATCCGTCAATGCGATCGCGGGCATTCCCAATTCTACCGCTCGATCGACCAAATTGGGCAACTGACTAGCTCCATCAAGCAGGCTATAGTCACTGTGCATGTGCAAACCAACAAAAGTCATAGGTTAAGTGGTAGAGGTCAGTTTAGTGGGTGTAGGGGTGTTGTGGGAAGGGGGATTAAACTTCTGCTACTTGATAAATGCAAGTGCAGGTGGGACTATTATAGTATGCTTTTTATAGTACTTTAGCACTATTTTAGTGGTTTTGTGTTGGATCGATCATATCTTTGGCCAGTCTCTTTATAGTTTAGAAGTCGATCGACAACTTTGCTACTTCGGAAAATATACTGTGCCAGTTTGTCCGATCAGTACAGTCGGTTTTGGATTGGTGAATTCGACTTCAATATGTTGGGTCGATCGATCAGTTGGTGGTGCAATATTAGTAATTAGCGCAATCAATTCTTGACTTTCAATTGCCGTTCCAGCTTTGACGATTGCTTTTTGTCCAGACTTTAATAGTGCTGCTTGTTGTGGTTCTACATCCACGCCGATTTTGAGTTTTTGGGGATTGGTGATCCCGATCAATTTAGTTCCTAGAAATACTCGATCCCCCTGAACGATGGGGATGTCGATCGCGATACCAGCAATCGGTGCTGTAATATTGATCGTCGTAGGTTCGAGCACTAGTTTTTGACTCACGAGCAGATTCTTGAAAGTGGGCGTAGTTTTCGGCCGTTGTAGTTGTTGCAATCTTGTCCCGATCTGCTGATAATCAGATCGAGCAACTTGCAATTGTGCTTGGAGTTGTTGAAGTTGTCCAGCTTGTTCTTTGAGGGCGAGTTGTTGTTGCAGTTTAATTGATTTGGTTTGAGCAGATTGTTTATTAGTCGTAACTTGGGCAGCAGCAATCAGGCTATCATAATCAGCTTGGACAATATTTAGATCGGATTTGGCGACAGTCATCTCTTGTTCAACTTGTTCGAGCCGCTCTTGGGAAATTGCTCCTTCACTTTGATACTGAGCTAATCGCTGATAGGTAGCTAATGTCCGTTCGTAGATTGCTTGAGCGCGGGTGATCGCTTCGCGTTTTTGAGCTAGTGGCAATTGTGGTGGTTGAGTTGCGACTACATTTAGCTGCATATTAGCAACTGCTACCTGTTGCCGTAAGGGTGCAATGTGTTGTTGATAATTAGTAATTGCCTGTTGGATGGTATTGATGCGTCCAGCCGCAGCTTGTTGTTCGCCAATGAGGATCTGTTGTTGCTGGATTAACTGTTGCTGTTGTTGGAATGATTGCTGGAGTGCCGCTTTTTTTTGGCTGGCATCGATCTGTTGTTGCTGGAGAATTTTGGTTTGATTGGTTCGTTCGGCATCGATATTCCGAATGCTCAATAATCGATCGCCATAATTGACCGACTGTCCCACTTTAACCCAAAGTGCCACGATCGATCCGGGCATAGTTGCATCGATCTTGGTGATATGTAGCGGTTCAATTTTTCCGGTAAAGGGGAGATCGTGTAACCGTTGGGAGTGATCTTGACGATCAGGAGTTGTGGCTGGTTTATTGAGACTTTGGCGCAGTAGATATAGCGCAAAGGTTAGTCCTAATCCAGCTAATACCAATGCCGCAGCTTGGTACCACCCGATCGATTTACGCGATCGTTGCATTGAAGTAACGTGTAATACCAACTCTGAAGGTTGGTCAACTTCTGATCCAGGCACGATGCTTTTGGCGGCTTGATGCTTATTGATGCCAGTTAATTCCAATCCGCCAGGATAATCAATGCGACTGAGGAATTGGGCGTTTTTGTCCCTAGGTTTCCATGCCAATAACCCAGCTTCTGTCTGATTGGGGATGAATTTTTCAAATAAACCGGGCGCAATTTGCATGTATCCACGGTTGACAAATCGGACGGCATCACAAATTTCTTGGGCTGGGGCACCTTTGAGAATATAGCCATTGGCACCCGCATAGATTGACTTAGCGACATATTCATCGCTATCGTGACTACTTAGTACCAGCACTCTGGTTTTCAAAGAACTGTGCGAAATAATTTTGGTAGCAAGTACACCATCGATATCTGGCATCTCCATGTCCATTAGGACAACATCAGGGAGGAGTAATTTGACCTGCTCGATCGCATCATAGCCATTATCTACCATTCCGACGATATCAAAATCAGGCTCAGTCTCTAGTAGAGACTTGAGCCGTTCCCGAATGCTCTTCTGGTCATCTACCAGGAGAATGCGAATCATGTCCAATTCCTTAGATTTTTGATAATTACTACTAGTCAACTATTGTTCTATTATTCGGTCTTTCGACTCTCACAACCGGATAAAAATATATTTTGACAACATCTATCAATATTATTACCGATTTGAACCCGATCGCTGCTAACCAATCGAGATTTATAATTTCTTTAACCTTCAACATATCTCAACTCGTCAGGTGGTTTTAGCAACAACAATTATTGCCTAAACTACTGACATTGCGATCTTGTTCCCTGCATCCAACCGATCAGTGAGCGATAGCCGAACTGAAAGCCTAAAGTCTATTCCCCAATTCCTCAAACTCTCGCCAGCACATCAATAATGCTCGTGGCACATGAAAACAACCTTTCCATTTACCACCTTTGAGATCCAATAATACTTCGCCCTGTCGATCGAGATAGCCAAACCATTCACCATGTTCGAGATCGGCAAAATGCGTCCAAGTATATTCATGCACCCGCTGATACCAAGTCCAACATTCTTCCCTACCCGTCAGTCGATAACCCATTGTCAAGGCGACGAGGATTTCGACATGAACCCACCACAGCTTTTGGTTCCATTCTAATTGTTGGGGTGGATGACCATCGGCATCCATGAAATAATATATGCCCCCGTATTTATCGTCCCAAGCAAAATTGAGGATATTTAAGACCACATCTACGGCTTGATTAATTGTGGCTCGATCCTGACGACGGTTAGCGATATCCATGATAAACCACATTGCTTCGATCCCATGTCCAGGATTGATCGATCGACCCTCAAAACAATCGACGTGGCTACCATCGGGAGCAACATTTTCAAACATTAATCCGCGTTCTTGATCCAGGAAGTCATTCATCACTTCCCGCACAGTTAGATCCAAAACTCGATCGAGTTCTTCACTCGGCAATAACCATGCCATTTCTAAGGTGAGGTTAGCCAAAATCATCGGTACAGCTAGCGATTTGAGCGATCGAGTATCAGGATAGGTTTTATTATATTGACCCTTGGGATCGTCTTTGCGCCGCAATACATTTTGATAGGCTTGGAGTGCAACATCTTTTGCCCAGGATTCACCATCAGCGAGAGCATATTGACTAAAAGCCATTGCCGCAAAACAGTCGGAGAAAATATTGTAAGGCTGAATCAGAGGCTGTCCCGATCGATCGAGCGCAAAATACCAGTTTCCTTGGGGATCGCGGCCATGTTCGGCCAGGAAACTCGCTCCATGTCCAGCAATCTTCAGCCACTCACTCCGTTGCTCCACCCGATTGTACAACATCGAGAATGTCCACACCTGGCGATTTTGGAGCCAGATAAACTTATCTGTATCGTACACTTGTCCTGATCGATCGAGACAGGTAAAGTAACCGCCAGCCTCCCAATCGATCGAGTTTTGCTCCCAAAATGGCACCACATTGTTTAGGAGTGTATCTTTGTAGAGTTTGGCTAATTCCTTGAAGTCGTAGTTCATTTTTCAAATCCTCGGATATTTGTCACAAGTGGGAGATTTGGTAAGAGTATCCTGGAGATCGCAAATCTTGATAGTCAAATTATTAATAATTTATATCAACTGTTAGAGGATTAATTTTTAATCAAAATCGATTAATCTTGCTGCACTCAACAACACTAATCGATTTTGATTGCCTCAGTTCGATCCGTGTATTTAGTCTGTAAGCCCAATTTTACTAATGCGACAGGCTGAGTATGTTCAGAAAAACTTAACCAATCGATCGATTAATGATTTCATCTAGATGTTATACTTAGATGCAATTAACTTGCAATAAGGTGTAAATAGTATGATCAGAGTTGAAAATAAGTAGTGCTTACTAGATAACGATCGACATCCAAAAAGCCAACTGACTACCTTGACAATCTAGATAACTCAGTTACTCAGAGTCTAAGGCACCAGCTAGCAGCAAAATAAATAACTACCTAGATTTTAAGCGATTGTGGCAACTTACACTGACGACAGTCAATCCACAGTGACTTAAGCAAATACATTTCATCACAATGCATCTACAGATCTCTTGCGGATTTTCAAACAATCGGCAATGTCAACAGCCGTTACCCAAACATACTTTTAGCTGATAGAAACGATGCCACGCGAATCACCCACAGAAACATCAACTAATCGCGAATTTCCCAAACAACTAGATCTGGCTCAAGTTTGCATCTATGGATTGAGCATTCTCTCCGTAGGTATATTTTTATTCTTGCCTTTTTTCAACCTCCTCCACCCTAGCCCCTGGCAAAGATTAATCGGTACTATTCATAGCTTTGGTTCGCTTTTGGCTACAGTTGTCGCCGTTTACACTGGACATCTAGCCTTTCCCCTGCTACGCGGTTCGGCTAAAATCTTACCTCAAGTTAGGACACTAACATTTTGGGCGACATCGATCGCATTTTTAGCAATTGCAACTGGTAACTGGGCATATATGCGATTTAATGCCGATCTATCATTTGGTGGCGGGAGGGCATGGCTCAAAGAAAATAGTCCGCTCGTCCCATCTGTGCTCAGTAATTATCATAAATTTAGTGGATTATTTATCCTCCCAATCGGTGCTGCTTGCGCCTGGATTTTGTGGACATATGGAGATGCGATTTTAGAAAAGCAACATCGTGTTGTACTTTCAGCTACTTGTGTCGCACTGATGGGAATGATGTTCTTTGCGATGGGTGATTTTGTGACTGGATTCGGCATGGCTAAAATTCGTGCCCTCTAACATTTAGCCGATTTCTACTGCTTTAAATCAAACATGAAAAATCCTCAAGCTACAAATACACCTATTTATGGGAAGGCATGGACGAAGCTGAAACAGTTTCCGGCAAGTTTAGCAACAGGCTCTAACCATCCGCCCGCAACATCTGGTAGTGCGGCGGCGGCTTTAATTAGTGCCGGAATCGGTTGTTTGACAATGATGGTGACACACCATCTCGCGGAAACATCGACAGCAAGAGATCGATTTATTTGGGGACTAGGTAAATGGATTCCAGGTAGTGATACTGGCGATAAATTGTGGGGAAATATTGGTAGCTATACAGGCAAAGAAACCATGCTCCTCGTTGGGTGGCTATTGAGCTGGCTCATCCTCCACAATTTACTCAAACATCAACAAGTTAAAACTAGCACCATATTTCTATGGGCATTTGGGCTATTTGTAGCAGCAACTGTCATGAGTTGGCAGCCAATATTTCCTTATTTACCATTGACATAGCTTTCATAGTTCCACTGTTTGGTGCCAATTAGGCATATTACTAGCAATCGCCTCAAATATAATGGAGAAATTAATGATGAATAATCCGCCACAAGAACTCAATCTCAATTTGACTGAATCGAGTCACCAGCGAAAAGGCTCTACCAATGATTCAAACCACACCGTTAATCAGCCTCGACGAATTTCTGCACAAGAATTACATAAATATGTGCTGGGTTTAATTGGTATATTTATGTTATTTTTGGTTACTTGCCCGATCGCCATGAATCGTGTTGCCCAAACAAAAAAATTTGCACCAGATCGATCGCATCTCAAATCTTTGACACTAAAATATCAATCGATCGAACTTCCATCACTTGATTAATGCACTGTATCCAGGCTTACGGAGAGATCCTAACAAAGTCGGTATTGCCAACAGCGATGCCTTACTAAAATAATATTTATGTAACATTTTTTAGAATTAGTTAGATCTGCTCACCAAATGAGCATAATAAGAGCAAGTCTATCTTTTAACTAGTCTAGGTGTAGAAAATGAAGCTAAAATCTTGGGGTTTAATTACAGGGATAACGCTGAGTAGTATTATCGCTGGTGGGAGTTTCGATCGAGTCAGTGCTGTAACCACAACTCTTTACGATGGGGCTGTAAATGCTACTGCTACACCCAACACGTACAATTCACCCAACCAGTATTTGAATTTTGCGAGCCTGAATGGTGGTTCCCAGAGTGCTAGTGGTGGTGTAACGACTTTAGATACTAGTGGTTCCAACTCTAGTTATGCAGGTTATTCTAATTACAACAGTACTTTGAGTGCTTTTGTGAACTCGTCATTTCCCGTATTAGATAACAATGCCGGATATACACTCAGCTTCAAGATCGATATTAACTCGCAGACAGCTACTAGTCCCAATCGTGCTGGGTTTAGCGTGATCGTTTTAGGTAGTGATAAAAAAGGTATCGAAATTGGCTTTGGCAGTTCCGATATTTTCGCGCTCAACAATGACACTGGATTCTCGAAGGGCGAGTTTATCGCTCAAGGAGGGATACTTAGCTCTCCAAATACCTACGATCTAACTGTCTTGGGTAATAGTTATACGCTTAACAATGGAGCTAATTCTTTGCTGAGTGGTTCATTGCGAGATTACAGTGCTAATGCTACAACTCTGCTGACTCAGGTTTACAATACAGCTAACTTTGTTTTCTTGGGTGATGATACGACTTCGGCAGGCGCGAAGACTAATATCCAAAATATAATTTTAGCTGACAATAATAATAGTACTGCGGTGCCAGAACCAAGTAGTCTAGTCGGTACAGGACTAGCTATCGGCGTTGCGGTTACACTCAAACGTCGGTTACGTAAATTAAGAATCAAAGATTAATGTTGCACTCAATAACTAGGAATGTAGCGGTACTCCCTGAAATTTCAGGGAGAAATTCATCAATTTGCCTATTAATTCGATCGTCGTTAGTGCTATAACTGATATCCGATCCTTATTCACCGATAGCTGATGTGGCTGACGCTTATTTATTAGTATCTCATGGTAGTCGCGATCCCCGCCCGCAGATAGCTGTAACTCAATTGGCACAACAATTAAGTGTAGGGTTAAGCAAATCTACTGCGGCTGAATTCTCAACTCTAGTAGCGACAGCGCAGCTAGAATTAGCAGACAAACCATTACATGTTCAAATTATTGATTTTGCAAATAATTGTGCTGAGAGGGGGATTACACGAGTGGTGATTTTACCACTATTTTTAATATCCGGCGTTCATGCCATCGAAGATATTCCTACTGAGGTCGCAATTGCCGCGCTAGAGATTGGTGATCTGGTAAAATTATTGATTGCACCTTTTCTTGGCTCCCATCCCGAATTTGCAAAATTGTTTGCCCAGAACCGTTATTCATTCCCAAGTCAGAGTATTCTCTTAGCCCACGGTAGTCGGAGATCGGGCGGAAATGCGATCGTCGAACAATTAGCAAGTAATCTAGATTTAAAGATCGCTTATTGGTCGATCGGACCAAGTTTAACCGATCTAGTCGCTGAATTAGTCGCTACAGATACAACCGAAATTGGGATTTTGGCTTACTTTCTATTTGTGGGAGGAATCACTGACGCGATCAGTGAATCGGTCACACAATTGAAACAGCAGTATCCACAAGTACAATTGATTTTAGGTGAACCGATCGGTAATAGTCTAGAACTAGTAACCACGATTGGCAAAATTTTGAAATCGATCGAAATATAATTTAGGTAGGTAAATGCGATCCAAGATCTGTCGGGGCGGGTTGAGGCAATTAATGCAGTTTGTGCAGACTATTTACAAACAAAACCCGCCTTCACTCCAGTAAATGAAAAATGACACATCTGAAAATCAGTGCAAAATCCAGATAGAGCGATAATTGGCAAAGTTTATTTAGTTGGCGCGGGACCTGGAGATCCAGGATTATTGACGATCAAGGGTAAGATCTTGTTAGAGTCTGCTGATGTGGTAATTTATGATGCCTTAGTCAGCTCAGAGATTCTAGCTACGATTTCCCCAACTGCGGAGCAAATCGATGCTGGAAAACGGATGGGTAGACATTCTCTGCTTCAGAATGAAACCACTGAGTTATTAATCGCCAAAGCTCGTAAACACGCTATTGTCGTGAGATTGAAGGGCGGAGATCCGTTTATCTTCGGACGCGGTGGCGAAGAAATGGAAGATCTGATCGCTGCGGGAGTACCTGTAGAAGTGGTGCCTGGGGTAACTTCTGGCATTGCAGCTCCAGCTTATGCTGGCATCCCACTCACCCATCGTAATTACAGTTCTTCAGTTATTTTTGTCACCGGACATGAGATGGCGGGTAAATACCGTCCTGGTGTCAATTGGAGTGCGATCGCCCAAAGTGCCGAAACAATCGTAGTATACATGGGTGTCCACAATCTCGATCGAATCGCGCACGAACTAACTACGGCTGGACTAGCTGGCGATACACCAATTGCCTTAGTCCGATGGGGCACTACGCCTAAGCAACAAGAATTAATCGCTACTTTAGAAACGATCGTCGATCAAGTCGAAATCCATCAATTTAGTGCCCCGTCGATCGCCGTAATCGGCAATGTGGTGAAGCTACACAATACACTAGGTAGTCTGTATGCAGCTAAGTAATTAGCAGCCTTGCCGAGATGCTAACTTTTCAAAATGTGCTTGAGTCTGATAAAGAAACAATTCGCGACTATCAACTGCATTAATTAGGGTAGGAACTAGATTACGAGCTTGAAGTGCCATGTGCATTTGTAGATGGGCTACATAGTCACTCATTTCTTCACCTGCGGCTAGCGGGGAATCTAGGTTAGTCTGAGCGAAATTATTTTCTATCACCGATCGTTTTTAAAAATTAAGGGTTGATAATCAACATTCATTCTCAAAATTTATCACATTTAATCGGCTTTCATTCAAGCTTCGCAACGAAGTTTAACAAATATCTGGAGATCGATCGGTAATAAAAATCACCAAATCGCAACCCGCCCAACTTTAGTTATTTTGTGATCGTAGTCCCCAATCGAAAACCGCTCTTCCAAACTTCTGTCATTAATAGATTTAGCATTACTGACTACTGTGTTCACACAGTAGCCACATTCAGTATTCCCCTGTTAGAGTGATATGAGGAAGATACACCAGTCATCAATAAATTATCGAGTTTTTCTGCATGAAACGACTAAAACGTCATCTCGGTACGGCAATAGTCGTTGCTATCGTTATCGTCGGAACTAGGTTTACTCAAGATTTTCAAGATTGGAGTAAGCTACTCACCTATCAACCAGCTCCAGAAATTTCCAGACTTGCAGCAACTACGACGATGACAGATACTGCTCGTCGATTATTTTATGTCAATCAACCGATCATCGAAACTCGAAAATCGGCACTCAATCTCTGCAAGAGTGCCGAACACACGATCGTTTTGGGCTGCTATGTAGTAAGCAAAGGAATTTTCCTTCAAGCTGTTGCCGATCCTCGGTTGCAAGGAGTAATGGAAGTCACTGCGGCGCATGAAATGTTACATGTTGCCTATCAGCGGATGTCGCTATTCGAGCAAACACAAATTAATCAGCAGTTACAAACGATCTTAGGGCAACTCCAGAACCCACGGATTCACAAGTTAGTTGAGACATATAACGATCAAGATCCAAAATCGGTCAATAATGAGCTACATTCGATTTTAGGTACTGAGGCGCGAAATCTCAGTCCTGAATTAGAGGAGCATTACCGTAAATATTTTACAGATCGATTGGCGATCGTCACTTTGTCTGAGCGATATGAGGGGGTTTTCACTGCGCTCCGAGATAAGGCTAAAACTCTGAGCCAACAATTGGTGACGCGAAAGTCAACACTAGAACAATTGTCTGCACAAGTTAAACAGGAAGCTGAAACAGTTGAATCAGAACGATCGAATCTTCAAGGTTCGATTGTTGCCGATCCTCGGAATGATTATAGTTTCCGTGTCACTACTTTTAATAATCGAGTAAACAGTTACAATCAACTAGTCTCTCAACTCAGAGAACAAACTGAGATTTATAATCAATTGGTAAATGAGCATAATTCCCTTGCCCTAGAGGAAAAATCCCTAGTTGAATCACTAGAAAACAAATCAACGCAGCAAGTTGCGAGATAGTTGGAAGTTGAAAGTTGAAAGTTGAAAGTTGAATTCATAGAGTGATGACTATATCCCTTTACCCTAACCCCTAACCCCTAACCCCTAATAAAACATTGGATCGTCTGACTAATATCGCGCAACAATTCGCTGCAGCTAGAGAAGTTACCAACCTTCGTGCCTTTGGCAGTGGCAATATCAATGATACGTTCCTCGTCACGGTGGTGGATGAAATGGAACCTCACTTTGTACTGCAACGGATCAACACTCACGTTTTTCAACAACCTGCATTAGTAATGCAGAATATGCGAATCTTTACTCAGCATGTATGTGACAGATTGCAGCACGAATTGAATCCATCAGTGCGGCGGTGGGCAGTACCACGAGTATTATTGACAACAGAGGCTCAAGATCATTGGGTGGAGGCTGATGGCTCATATTGGCGCGCAATTAGCTTTATCGATGATTCGGAATCGATCGATATTATTCAGGATATCGAACATGGGCGGGAAGTGGGTTATGCTCTAGGTCGATTTCATCATTTAATCAGTGATTTAGATCCAACCCAGTTAGCTGATACGCTAGAGGGCTTTCACATTACGCCCCAATATCTCGAACATTATCATCGGGTATTACTGACATCTACAGGTGCAGTCGATCCAAAAGTAGATTATTGCCTCAAGTTCATCCAGGAGCGGCAAGAGTGGGCACAAGTTCTAGAAGATGCTAAAAATGATGGCAAGCTCCCTTTGCGACCGATACACGGCGATCCAAAGGTGAATAATGTGATGATTTGCACTACCACCCAACAGGCGATCGGGATTATCGATCTCGATACGGTCAAACCGGGACTGGTACACTATGATATTGGCGATTGCTTACGATCGGGTTGCAATCCGCTCGGTGAAGAAACAAAGGATTGGGAACAGGTGCAATTCGACACACAGATGTGTCGATCAATTTTAGCGGGATATCTCTCGCAAGCTAGTGGTTTTCTGACAAATTATGACTATGAATATTTATTCGATGGAATTCGATTAATTGCGTTTGAATTAGGATTGAGATTTTTCACCGATCATTTGGTAGGGAATATTTATTTCAAGGTTAAATATCCAAATCATAATCTCGATCGAGCATTGGTACAATTCAAACTGACTGAAAGTATCGAAGCTCAAGAAAAGTCTATTCGGCAGATTGTCGAGGATCTACGCCCATGATTATTAATTTTGCCCTTCGTCCGTTTGCAACCACAAGCAATTTACCGCAGATTGAAATCAATGGTCGAGTAAATAGAAAAGATCATCTTCTATCGATCGAGTATCAACTATTTGGCGATCTGAGCGCGATCTCGATCACCCCACCTGCAAACCCACCTAGTCGCCAGTTCCATCTCTGGGAAGAGACCTGCTTTGAGTTCTTTATTGGTATTCCAGGCGATCGCAATTATTGGGAGTTTAATCTCTCACCATCTGGCGATTGGAATGTATTTGCCCTCGATGATTATCGTCAGGGTTTGCGAAATGAACTAGGATTTATATCATTGCCATTTAAGGTCGATCAATATCCAAATTATGTCACTCTAAATTTGGAGTTCGATTTGAGTGAACTTATTTTACTCGAACAAGATCTAGAAATGTCAGTTACGACCGTGATTAAATCTAGTCAGAATGAGCTAAGTTATTGGGCGATAACTCATAGCGGCAAAGAAGCAGATTTTCATGTGCGGGATAGTTTCTCGATCAAGTTGTAGGTTGACTTGGGTATTTTTATACCTTCTCAAACTTATATTTAATGTGAGTTTCTCCTTGCGGAGAGGCTACGCCAACAGGATAAGAATAGCCTGGAGATTGAAATCGTTGGCGGTGCTAGAACGAAGCAAATATCCTTAACCCGAACTCACGTCAGATTATGTTAAAAGAAAAATATGAATTTGAACTTTTCGCTGACTATCACCAATTTTATTTACAGGATGAACAAGCCGATTGTGATTTGTCTGATAGTTGGACGGAGCAAGCCAGCAAAGATTTATTCGCCATTGCTGTTGGAATGATCGGTATTGGCACAGCGCGTAATCTGGATGTGCCCGTTACCGTCGAAATTCACAACAGCGAACCAGAAAATGATTTTGATGAGTGGGATCATGTAATTGAATGTAGCGTTGACATTCCTTCTGGAAAAATTGTTGTCGCTGGTTGTACAGATTACTTTCCTGATGCGGCTCGGATCTCGGTTGAATCAGGCGTTTATCGGGCACGAGTTTTTTATGGTGAACTTGACTCTCTGAGCGCAGATGGCTGCGATGGCAAGGATCAATACAAAGTTGCCTTATGGCTTGGTGCAACGATAAATCCGAAGGTTATTAAACGGCACATTAAGAATTAACAGGCACTGATTGGAAATAGCTGATCAGTACAGATATTGCTGCGAGGATGCGATCGCAAGGTAAAATGAAGCCAAGCCTGTCGAAAAGTCCCCATCTCTAAGTTTAGGAACTCTTAATTGTAATGTCATTTTCTAAAATCTTAATTGCCAATCGGGGCGAAATTGCTCTGAGAATTATTCGTACCTGTGGCGAGATGGGGATTGGGACAGTCGCCGTGCATTCTACAATCGATCGAAATGCCCTCCACGTCCAACTAGCTGATGAGGCGGTGTGTATTGGTGAACCGATTGGGAGTAAAAGTTATCTGAATATTCCGAATATTATATCTGCTGCCTTAACCCGCAATGCCACCGCCATTCATCCAGGGTATGGATTTCTGGCTGAGAATGCTCGCTTTGCTGAGATTTGCGCGGATCATCATTTGACCTTCATCGGCCCATCACCAGCCGCGATGCGGGCAATGGGGGACAAGTCTACTGCCAAAGCAACGATGAAACGGGTGGGTGTACCAACAGTACCCGGTAGCGATGGACTACTGGCTGATGCCGAAGATGCACTCAGAACCGCAGCAGAAATTGGCTATCCAGTCATGCTCAAAGCGACTGCTGGCGGTGGTGGTAGAGGGATGCGGTTGGTACATGAAGAGGCTGATTTAGTGCGGTTATATCATGCTGCACAGGGCGAAGCGGAAGCCGCATTTGGCAATGGCGGGGTATATGTCGAGAAATTTATCGAATGTCCGCGTCATATTGAGTTTCAAATTCTCGCAGACAATTATGGAAATGTTATTTATTTGGGTGAACGCGATTGCTCGATTCAACGTCGGCATCAGAAGTTGCTAGAAGAAGCTCCCAGTCCAGCATTAAGTCCTGAATTACGCAAGAAAATGGGTGCAGCGGCGATCGCGGCGGCTAAGTCGATCGATTACTCTGGAGTAGGAACGGTAGAGTTTCTGCTCGATAAACACGGTGATTTCTATTTCATGGAAATGAATACCCGGATTCAAGTCGAACATCCCGTAACGGAGATGATTACCGGATTGGATTTGATCGCCGAACAGATCCGAGTTGCTCAAGGTGAGAAACTCTCCCTGACGCAGGAACAAGTAGTCTTAAAGGGTCACTCGATCGAGTGTCGCGTCAATGCTGAAGATCCAGATCGCAATTTCCGTCCATGCCCTGGTAAAATTACTGGCTATCTAGCTCCAGGCGGGCCAGGAGTGCGGATCGATTCTCATGTGTATACTGATTACGAGATTCCACCCTTTTACGACTCTCTGATTGGCAAATTAATCGTCTGGGGAGTCGATCGAGATACGGCAATTCGACGGATGCGCCGCGCCCTCCGCGAGTATGCGATTACTGGCGTACCAACGACGATTAATTTTCATCAAAGAATTCTCGAGCATCCCGCTTTTATCAAGGGTGAAGTTTACACCAATTTTGTCGAGCAAATGATGGCCAAAGATGGATTGTAATTTGGTTGATTAATCTGATTTGATAATTTAACGATCGACTGTGGTTAGCTGCATATCAAGATCGCAGTCGATCCATTAACCCAAATAATTTATAGTTTTTCAGCATACTCACAGCTTGCACCAGCGACGCGCGCTCCTCGGGTTTCCCGTAAAGGCTACGCCAACGCGTAGCGTCTCGAAGAGAGGGTTTAGCGAAAAGTGCGGTCTTGGGGTTTCCCCTGTCTTGTCGCACTTCATTTTGACGGGGAACCCGTCCAAAAGTGCGCCGCAAGTGGAGCACCTTTTCAAGACAGCGCGTCAAGACAGCATGAAGGTATTAGTAATTAGGGCTTGCTGAATTAGTCCATGGTGTTGCTCTAAAGGCTGAAATCCTTGCTAAAGGATGGTTCTGTTGCAAAGATTTTCGCTCGATCGAGGGATTCAAGCGATCGAGTACAAGGGTTTTGAGCCTTTAAGCATC
>JANYIT010000278.1 GCA_025358725.1 Chamaesiphon sp. GL140_3_metabinner_129_sub | reverse complement strand
TATTTTAATTTCTATAGTATCGAATAGCTTATTTAATCTAATTTCTAACTCTGATGAAGCTGTATATCGATCGATGATTTTTTGAAGTCTATTAACTCCATCATCAAAGATAGTTTGTAATTGTCTTGCTGATTTAGAATTATCGTTGTTGAGAGAGGTTAAAGTAATTTCTGAAAGTGTTGGAAATAATACACAGTTATAGTCTAATTTATCATCGGCTGCATGGCTATCTCGATCGCCGTTAGACGACGTGCAAGCTTTAGATTGAGAGCTATTATTTTGTAGAGTTTGCAGCAAGTAATTTAAAAACTCTAATCGCTCTGCTTCATTTAGTTGCTCTGGGAATTTAATTTTTTGGTCCTTCATAAGCATCTGTAGAGATTTTCAGTAAGTGGAGGATTGAGTGCGCTCGTGTGTTTCCCTCGAAAGATGAAGATATGCTACTACGCTGCATTGCTAGCAACGAGTCAGATCGAGATAGATCGGCAATTTTATATGTGGTTGCTACTACTTAATTATTTTTTCTTCGAGCGATTCTTTCGACGTGCTTGTTTTTGGATTTTCCCCTGAGCTTTCTTTTTGGTTGACGTTGCTATTTTCTGAGGAGATGGATTTAAATCTCCCATACCAAAAGGGTTGCTGGTTGACTTTTTCAGTTTTTTATCTTGAAAACAATTCCACCATTCCATCTCCGAAATTGTATCTTGAATCAAAGTATAATGCTTGCGATCGCGAAGTTCATTCAACGATGCCTCTCGACCGAGGTTAATATAGTAATCGACATCCTCTCGACCGAAAAAGAACTCATCTACCAAATCTGCATCAAAAGTTAGATCGATTTGTTGTTTGAGTTCTAGTGGAGCTAAGACAGCACTCTCCATCACTAAATTAGTCCAAATCGATGAATATTCTCGTTCGAGTCGGGTTGAAAAAAGCTCCTCAAAATACTTAATTACGACTTCTCGATCGATCGCGCCTCGAACGACCAAAATAATCAACGAACTGAGCGCAGAACTTCTCACATATTCATTCGCTTGCCGATTTTCGATTAGTTGCTGGATTGGTTCGATATTACCATCACAAACACTAGCAAGAATTCTGCCTAAATCCTCCGTGACTAAATCTCCTGTAACGTCCATTGAGATCTCTCCAGGCACCGAGAAAAACTCCACGATCGGCTGATAAGCTTGAGATTCCCTAAATTGTGCCAGTAAATACATGGCATAGAGATGCAGAAAATAGTTAGGGCGTTCTGACAACTCCTCAAGCTTAGATTTCCATTCTGTTACTGTCGCTAATAATATCGGGGTAATGGCTACCTGCTCTGCCATTGCTCGTTCTAAAGCTAGACGAGGAAATGTTCCAGTATAGTTTTCTAGTTCAGCGATGATTTCTGTTAATTCCATGATGCCAAGTTTTTGACCGATTTTATTCGATCTTATTGCATCCTTGCTAGGATTAGCAGATGTATAATTCAGATTATTAAGATCGATAATCTGTTATTTTTCCACCGCTGTAGTGTCTACTTATCAGACAAACACACCAGGCGATTCATCAATTGCACCCCAGGTTTCGCTGACTGGAGTGGTCGAACGGATTACCTTTCATTCTGAGGAGAGTGGCTATACCGTCGCTCGGCTCCAATCACCCCGCGCTCGCGAGTTAACTACGATCGTCGGTAACTTTGCCAATATCCAAGCCGGACAAACCCTGCAACTTCAGGGGACTTGGAAAGAGCATCTTCAATATGGTCAACAATTTCAAGTTATTAAATACAGTGAAACTAAACCTGCCACGCTGACGGGGATTGAGAAGTATCTAGGCAGCGGTTTGATTAAAGGAGTTGGCCCCGTCACCGCCAAGCGGATTGTGGCGCATTTCGCGCTGGATACTCTAGAAATTATCGAACAAGATAGCGATCGCTTAATTGAAGTTCCAGGCATCGGTAAGAAGCGAGTCAAGATGATTCAACGCGCTTGGGTGGAACAGAAGGCGATTAAAGAGGTGATGCTGTTTCTTCAGAGTCATGGAGTTTCGACGACTTATGCGGTGAAAATCTTCAAGCAGTATGGGGATAAATCGATCGAGATCGTTACTAATAATCCCTATCAACTCTCAGAAGATATCTTTGGGATTGGTTTCCTGACAGCCGATCTCATCGCGCGTAATTTAGGCGTAGATCCCGCTTCTACTTTCCGTTATCGAGCGGGGATTAAACACGTTCTGAGTGAAGCCGCCGAAGACGGACATTGTTTCCTACCTCAGCCAGAATTATTAACAGCGGCGACAACTAAACTCACGACTGACGAACATATCGCTACTGAGAATGTGGTGTTAGAAGTGTTACGAGAAATGAGTGTGCAACAGGATTTAATTTTAGAAACAGTCGAGGAGATTCCCCTATATTTCCAACCCAGTTTCTTCTACACCGAACAGAATCTCGCCATTTCCATCCTCAAACTACTCGAACAGCCTCAGTCGGTAGATTTACCCCGCGTCCGCAGTTGGATTGACAGGTTTACTCAAAGTCAGGGAATTAGTCTTTCCCCCGAACAGCAACAAGCGGTTGAAATGTCGGCAACCCAACGGGTGATGATTCTTACTGGTGGCCCAGGTTGTGGGAAGACGTTCTGTACCCGCACGATTGTCGCGCTGTGGAAAGCAATGGGTAAGAAAATCGCCCTCGCCGCACCAACGGGTAGAGCAGCTCAGAGGCTGTCAGAAATGGCGGGAATCGAGGCTAAAACGATTCACCGTCTGTTAGAGTTCGATCCGGCGACGAGAGGGTTTAAACGGGGTGTAGAGGAACCTTTGTCTCACGATGCAATTGTCGTTGATGAGGCTTCGATGTTGGATCTCTTTCTGGCGAATTCATTGATTAAGGCGATTCGGACTGATGCCCATTTACTGATCGTGGGAGATATCGACCAATTGCCTTCGGTGGGGCCAGGAAGCGTGTTAGGCGATCTGATTAAGTCGGGTCGGATTCCAGTAGTCAGGCTGATTCAGGTATTCCGCCAGAGCTTAACGAGTGGAATTATTCGCGCTGCTCACCAGATTAATCGCGGACAATATCCTACCCTCGAAACGATTTCTGATACGCCTCAATCGGATTGTCTGTGGCATAGCGGTGGATTCGAGCCGGAACATGGGGTACAAACGATCTGCGAACTGGTTCGAGATTTCGTGCCGAGTTTGGGGTTTAATCCGGTTACGGACGTGCAGGTATTGTGTCCGATGACTAGAGGATTGGTGGGAACGCGCAATTTGAATCAGGTGTTGCAGGAGTTACTCAATCCTCCCGCACCTGAAAAAGCGCAAATCAATCGGGGTGGGGATATTCTACGGGTGGGAGATCGGGTGATTCAACTCAAGAACGATTACGAGCGGGAGGTATTTAATGGGGATTTAGGGGTAGTTAATGCGATCGATCCGACAGAGCATGAGGTAACGATCCAGTTCGATAGTAGAGAAGTTATCTATGACTATGCGGACTTAAACGAGTTAGGATTGGCTTGGTCGATTAGCATCCACAAATCGCAGGGTTCGGAGTATCCCGTGGTAATTTTGCCTTTGTACATGCAACATTTTCTGTTGTTATCGCGGAATTTGGTGTACACAGGATTGACGCGGGCAAAGAAGTTAGCGATCGTGGTTGGATCGAATAAGGCGATCGGGTTGGCTGTTAGGCAAAACCAAGTTGGTAAAAGATACACCCGTTTACCAGAAAGACTTGGAGGTGGATGAGCTACCCATTCAGATCGCGATCGTAATGTCGATCGTCGATTGTTACCTAACGTTAGGTAACATCATCTCATACTGAAATGATTGCTCGACTTTCTACGCCACAAACCTTCTAGAGTCCGTTATGGAACGGTAGTTAAGCGTAGTAATCTCACATTTTAACGAGTCACGATCGCAGGCAAGCGACTAGCAGCCAACGTTAACTCAATTCCTCGATCGTAGTCAGTTTTGTGAATGGTGCCTAAAAGTTGATGCAGAGCGGTGTCGTCTAGGATCGCTGGAGTCGTCCATAAGTAGTGCATCTCCACCAGTTCGCGCATGAAGGGATCGAATAATCCCAGTGCCTGCAACATCAGCTTGTTGGCGACGATCGTGCGTGGCTGTTTGTTGATGGCAGTAAAGATCCGTCCGACGAAATCTCTTTGGGTAATGGTACCAGCTCCACCAAAATGCCAAATCCGTCCGAAAGTTCGCAGTTCGTTAGTCATTGCCAACACTACAGCGCCGACATCTGGCACGAACATAAACTCATGGGGAGTATCGATCGGGCCAATTAATTGCGCCTGCTTCCCATTTACGGCGGCTTGAAAGGCACTGCGCAAAAAACTCAGTTCGACATTGGGGCCATAAAAATCTGGCAAGCGGAGAATTGCCCCCCGAATCGATCCGGTGGCATCAGCTTCGAGTAATATGTCTTCCTGTTCTTTCCGCATTTTCCCTTTAAAAGTATGCGGTTCTCGCGGATGATCTTCCCGAATCCGATCGGTTTGTGGTCGTCCACAGGGGTAGATCGTCCCAATTAACAACATTTGTTTCGCCCCAGCGGCAATCGCGCCTGCCAAGGTTTTTCGCATCAAGATTGGATGAAAGTGAAAATCCGTATATGGTACACCCACCGTATACACGATCGTCTCAATATTTTGTGCTGCCTCGCGTACGGAGTCTGAATCCTCTGGATTCCAAGTTACTATTTCAGCTAACGGATCGGCTCCAAATTGGGTTTGTAGTGCAGTATGAGAACGTCCGACCACTCGATAGGGCTGTCCGGTTGCCCGCAACGCAGCAGCAATACTTTTACCGATCGATCCTGTGGCTCCAAATATCGCAATTTTACTCATGAGGGTATCTTTAATGACTATTAATTTATTTCTGAACATTATTCATTGAATTATCTTCATTTTATATTGACAGTTCAGTTTGTCAACCTCTAAACTAAGGAAATACTCAATGTGAAAACAAACTTTGATTCATGGGGAGTTCGGAACGCAAAGAGCGTCAAAAAGCCAAACTGCAACAACAAATCCTCGACGCAGCAAGAGAAATCACGATCCGGGATGGGTTTGCGGCACTGACGATGCGAAAAATTGCCGACGCGATCGAATATGCGCCAGGAACGATCTACCTCTATTTTGAGAATCGCGATGAAATTGCCATCCAGCTATGTCGGCAAGGCTATCAAGAACTGTTAGATTGCTTACAACCGACAGCGACGATCCCAGATCCTTACGATCGATTGAGAGCGATTGCAAGTGCTTACATGGATTTTGGCTTAGCAAATACCGCTACATATCGACTGATTTTCATGGAAGATCCGAAATTTACTAATGCCGTACTCTCAGAAGTACCGATCGACAGTTCAGATGGCGCAGGAATGAAATCGTTTCAATTGCTCGTGACGATCTTCGACGACATGAAAGCCAAGGGTCGGTTGAGCATAGATGCTGACTCGGCTCGGTTAGCGGAAATATTTTGGACATCGCTGCATGGTATTTTGAGCTTAAAACTCACTTTTCCAGGCTTTCTTACTACCCCATCTGAAGAGTTGCTTACAACTATGACCGATACATTTCTGGCTGGATTATCTCAAGCTTAGTATATTTTAGATTTTAGCCAGTAGGGTGGGCACTTCTCACTATATAAGTCCCAGGTATTATCTGTTGATTCTTAACTGCTGTGCCAACGAAAACTATTTGATGTAGAAAAAACATCTAGCTGTGCTAAAGCGATCGAAAGTTCGACATCTGTGATATATAATCTGTTAACCGCGAATGTTACCTAACGTTAGGTAACATTCAACCGCCTTTTAGCATTTTACCGATATGTCTCAAATTAGGATTGCTGTCCTGGCTAATGCTGGTGGGGTGGGCAAAACTACTCTAGTGAGCAATCTTGCTTATATCCTCAGTCAGCACCAAATATCGGTCGCCGCG
>JANYIT010000267.1 GCA_025358725.1 Chamaesiphon sp. GL140_3_metabinner_129_sub | reverse complement strand
CGCAAACAGTACGTTAAGGCGATCGAGAATTTCTGTCAGTTTGCTTATAATGGCTCTGCGAACCCAGAGACAATCTCGGAATTTCTGGCACTCGGAGCTTGCGCGTCGTCTCACGACGATCGATATGCTGCAATCGAGATGGTATTGCGTTATCGCCGTCATTCGATCGATAAAAAACTGGCACCCAGCACGATTAATGTCCGGCTGGCGGCGATTAAGAGTTTGGTGGAGATGGCGCGGAAGCTGGGTAAAACCACGATCGATCTGAGCGATATCGAGAGCATTCCCGCTGAAACCTATCGCGATACTAGGGGGATTTCGGTCGAAGAGTTTAAATCGATGTTGGAGGTAATCGATCCGAGTACGCCGATTGGGGTGAGGGATTATGCGATTATGCTGTTATTCTGGGGCAATGCACTCCGGCGGGGAGAAATTGCTAGTGCGAATATCGAGGATTTTTTACCCCAGCAGCAGAAGTTGACGATCTTGGGGAAGGGGAAACGAGCGAAGGTGGCGATCGATCTGACTGATAGTGTGAGTTATGCTTTGCAGGAGTGGCTGCATTTTCATCCGTGTAATGCGCCAGGACAGGCACTGATTACTTCTTTGAGCCACAATTGTTATGGGTCGAGGATTGCTGGTGATAGTATCTATCGGATCGTTCAGGGGTATGCTGAGGTGGCAGGGATCGATCGGCGGGTGTCTCCTCACCGTTTGCGGCATAGTTCGATTACGGCGTTTTTAGATGCCAGTGGGGGTAATCTGCGGGCAGCGCAGGCGTTGAGTCGGCATAGTAACCAGAATACGTTGAATTTGTACAATGATAATCGACGGCAGGAACAAAAGGGTGCTTCTGGGATGTTGGAAGATTTGTTGATGGGGAATGGGGGAAAAACGAGCGAATGATAATTATCGTGCAAATGTACTGTTAGTATAATCGGATTTTAGGTCAAGCGATCGATGATTAACGAAGACCCATCTATTCAGGAAAGCCTGTTGCAACTCTCTCGTCAGTTAGGATATCCCCTAGATAAAGCATCTGTCGATCGACTGTACCAAAATGCACGAGATTTACTCAGTCATATTTCTCCAACCCCTGTGACTTTGGCTCGTGTTGCAGGCACCTTGTTGGTCTATCACATTCAAGATCCAGAGGGAGAAGAGTTGAAATGGTTTAAAGCTCAGATCGAGCAATGTTTGGATGAAGAAGAAGTAGAAGAGTCGATTGAATCTCTCCATCGTACTGATGCCTTATGATGGGATTTATCATCTAATTCCGATCTCGTCTGGCAAGTAAAGATCGCTCTTTCAACCTCGGTTTAATCCCCTGATGTTTAGACTCGGACGGGAGCGGCAATCTCATCTTACTCGATCGAAGCTTGCCACTATCAATTCTCAAGCATGGCAGCGATTTCGGCTAAGGTTGTAATCGACAAATCGGCGCGATCTTGCCACGGGAATTCTCCAATTGGATCGAGATAGACAGTGGCACTGCCAGCCCGTCGCCCAGCTTCGAGATCGAATAGATAATCTCCCACCATCACCGCTCGATCGTTTGATGCGCTCCACCCCGATAGCAATTGCCAAATCCCGTCTGGGCTTGGCTTGGGCGGACAACAATGGCGACTGAGGATTAATTCTGCTGGAAAGAATTCAGCCAATCCGCAAGCGGCTAGGGTCGCCTGCGCGTTGGGTTTACTATTCCGAGTCAGGATACCGATCCGATCGCCCCGCGAGCGCAATTTAGTCAGAAGTTCTCTGGCACCGACCTGTGCTGTAGCTCGGTGGGCGATATCTAGTTCCAGTGCGTCAAGCTGTTGGTGTAACTGGGCAGCTTGGGCGGCGGGTAAATCGTTGAGGGCTTCTAGGATGGGTCGATCTAGTGGTAGCCCTAGAATGCGCTTGATACCATCGAAGTCGTGGATACTGACGGTCAGCGTCCCGTCCAGATCGAAAATCCAACAGTCGCGGCGATCGAAGGAAACAGACATCAGGCACAAAGATCGAGACAATGTTTTTAGCTTACACCAAGAAATGTCTCACAGCCAGTTGCAGAGTAAGGCAGCGAGGACGCTGGTTGATGCGATTTCGGAGCGGGATGTGGATTAAAGGTGTATTTCAATGTCCGATAAGAGCCATCAGTTGCAGGGCAAGGCTAGCAAACATTTAGGGGATTTACTAGAGATAACTCAATACGGTTCGGTTAAAGTAAAATTTCATACTCGACTAACGAAAAATTGCGGCATCCAGCTCGTTAAAAAAGGTTTCAGAGAGCTTATCCGAACCGTATTGAGAGATAACTGATATCGATGGCTAAAATGCTTGCTCTAAAACGCATCCAAGCAGGTAGGTATGATTTTCCCGTTTTGGCACGGTGTTACCAAATAGGGGACCTTACTGCATCAATTGGAAGATTGATGAATTTCTTCAGCAATGTGCCGAGCAACTTCCTCGCTTTTCCAATAACTTCCGTGGGCATCACCACCATGAAGTAATGCCAAAACAGTTTGGCTAACTGGCTCAGTCAGGAAGTCAAATAGATCGGCATCATGAGTAATCACATCCTGAATGTCCAGATATTTACTTTCTCCATCGACCATTCTGGGTAATACTCTCGACAGAGGATAAGCGGCTGGGTCGCCAGGGTGAGCAAAATTTCGCCACGGCAGCACCTTTCCACTTGGAGCTTCTGCCAGACTCTTTAATAGCGTTTGAAGATGTGGGGTAATATCGTGAGTGCTTGGAGATTCTGTATCTGTTTCATCAACCCCTTGCTTAACATCCATCAGACTGAAGATGGAAATGGGAGATCCCATTGTGTGTATACTACCAATTTTGATTCCGTCAAAGGGGTTGGGCTTGATGCCAAAAATGGTGTGACGAATGGTTTGAACACTTTGATAGCCAGGAATTGTTGTGTCATTCCAACGGCTGGCAAATAGCATGTCAAATAGAATGACTGTACCCCAACTGTGGGTGACTAAGTGAAGTCGATCGTTTGTCTGGTAAGCTTTTAGTCCTGATTCAATTTGACCCAGAAGCGTTTCAACAATTTTCGAGCCGAGATAACGACTGACATAGAGAGATGCATCCCCAGCAAATTGTAAAAGCTGATTGAGCCGAAAATCCTTGAACCAAAACTTATCCCAGTCTTTTGATTGCTCCAGATCCTTTCGGAGTTGCTCTTCCGGCTCTTTGTTTACACCTCCCCAATATAGTTCGACTTGTTTTAACTCAAGACTAGGTTTTAATTGCTGAGTCTGGCTTTGAATTAGGGTAAATAGATCGTAAGAATAGCCCTGACCCTCTCGTTGTTGACGAGTATTTACACCATGAATAAACAAAATATAGTCAGTGGACATATTTCCTCCACAAGAACTTTGAAGATTTTTTGCTTGAATTATTTTGAGTAATAAACCTAACTTCTAATATACCACACTCATCCCAGTTTTACGATCGGGTCGGTGTATATATTATTAATCTGAAGAAAGTTGCCTAGTGTAAAATATTTGTAATGTTGGATAATTGTTGAAGCTTACACACATTATCTAACGAAGATCGAGTAAATTTTCGAGCCAAAACTGATGTTTGTATTGACAATTAGCAAAATAAAATATGAAACAAAAATGAATAAAATATGACGTGCTTATGACAACGGTTGTGATAATTTCAATTAAATTTTTATTGCTTTTCAAGGTAATCTAGGTTAAATTGAAACAGTTCTTAAAAGGCTTGAATACTATGGAATTAAGTCTTTTCGTTTCTACGTTTGCCCTAATTTTTGTGGCAGAGTTACCAGATAAAACAGCATTTGCTGCCTTATTTCTCGCCACCTGTCACAATCCCCTGGCAGTTTTTCTAGGTGCAGCCGCTGCCTTTATGATTCAAAGTGTTGTCGCTGTCGCCTGTGGAAGTTTTTTAAGTCTGTTACCACCCCAGTTTGTACAGATTGGAGCAGGAACTCTGTTCTTAGTTTTCGCCGTCATGATGTGGTGCAGACCAGTCCCTAAAACAGAGGAACCTGACTGTGAGCCATCAGCAAAGACAGCCAAGTTTTTCAGGTCGGTAGGGGCAGCATTTATGACCATTTTTATTGCTGAGTGGGGGGATTTGACTCAACTAGCAACCGCTGCTCTAGCCGCTAAATATCATGCTCCCCTGACGATTTTCACATCCGCAACTTTAGCGTTATGGACAGTAACAGCGATTGGAGTCATCATTG
>JANYIT010000255.1 GCA_025358725.1 Chamaesiphon sp. GL140_3_metabinner_129_sub | reverse complement strand
GATTTTAGATACCCGACTTCTTCAAGAAGTCGGGTATCTAAAATCCTTTACCATTTCACCCATTGTTGAGATTTTCTATTCACTCACAGGCACAAATTCGTCCTCTTCCTCTAATGGTGAATCTACCTCGGCGGCTTCATTAGCGGCTGCTTCAGAAAGCATACTGGTGACGGTGACTAGATCGATTTGCTGACGATAGTAGTCTACACTCTTAACCTGGACTTCGACTCGATCGCCGAGACGGTAGGAAGTTCGATTTTTGCGCCCGACAAGACAAGCATAGCGGGGCCGAAATTCATACCAGTCATCCTTGAGTGAGCTAACATGAACTAATCCTTCAACTAGAGAATCTTCGATTTCGACAAAGAAACCATAGGATTGAACGCCAGTGATTAAGCCTTGGAAGATTTCGCCAGTGCGGGCTTTCATCTTCTCAGCTTTTTGTAAGCCAGCTAGATCGTTTTCCGCATCCTGAGCGATTTTTGTGCGATCGTTTAGATGGGCAATCGATCCGGCAATTTGGGATTCTAGTTCCTGCTGAACCGTTGGGGTGAGGACATTCCAGGTAATCTGTCCGTGACAACTACTGCTCCCCAAATTGACGATTTCTTTGGCACGAGAAGTTTTGCGATCGCGTCCGTTGGCAAACACCTCATGAAGCACCCGTTGGACTAAAATATCGGGATAGCGGCACAGTGGAGAAACGCAGTGCGTATAACCATTCTCGATTGCTAGTCCAAAATGAGTCGCAGGTTTGCTACTGTAAACAGTCGTTTTGAGCAGAGATTTGAAAAGATAATTGAGTACCTGGGGCACTGGTGATTGAGCGAATTGGAGACTTAGCCGCTGTAAGTCGGCAACGCTGACTTCAGTTTCGACTTCGCCCTCAAAATTCAATCCCAAATTAATCGCTAGCTTAATTGTGTCATTTACTTCTACCAGTTCGGGATTGTGTTGAACTGCATAAATTCCTGGCACCTGTAAAGCCTGTAAATGCACCGCGACAGCATAATTTGCCATCACCATCACATCAGTCAGTAGGGATTGTGGATCGTCCAAAAAGATCACGCCCAATCGACCTTCATCAGCAAATGGTGCTTGCTTCTGGATCAGATCGACTTCCAAACCGCCTCTAGACCGCCGCTGCGCCCTAAAAGCTGGGGCGATCGTTTCCCAGATCGGTTTGATGATTTCGATCGCTTGTGGGTCGATTTCAGCGGGTTCACCTGCCAATACTGCCTGGATTTGAGTAGGCTGAAGTAACCAATCTAACTGAATCCGACTCGGTTGAATATTAAATTCGATTAGCTCACCGAGATCGTTGAGGGAAAGAAAGATCGAAATCGCCAGTCGTTCCGCTCCTGGCACAAAGCCACAAGCCTGATGAACGGCTGAGGGTAATAAAGGAATCGTATTTTCCCCTAAATATACCGCTGTACCGCGTTTTCTGGCATCACGATCGAGCCTGTCATCAGCAGCAATATAGCTGGCAACATCGGCGATATGCACACCCAACCGCCAGATTCCACCATCTAAATGTTCGATCGTCAAGGCACTATCTGTCGGCTCAACCTGTTCGCTCACCGCAATTGTTGGTAGTTGCCGGAGATCCACTCGTTTATCGGCGATGGCATCTTTCAATCCTTTGGCAATCTTGGCAGCGGCTGTTTCTACCTCTGGCGCAAATGTTTGGTGTAGATCGTGTTTGCAAGTCACGATATCAAGATCCGCCGCCGACTCTGCCGTAGTCCCTAATACCCTAGCAACCTTACCCATTGGTAAATATTGCCCGATGGCATGACGGAGCACGTCAACATGAACGAGATGATCGAGAATATCATCTAAGTTAATATGCTCGTTTTCATTGGTAGTTGGGCTGGTGCCATTTGCCGTCACCTCCAGCTCAAATAATAGTCGATCGTCTAAAGGTATTGCCCGATAATCACCTGTTTCTAGCCGTTTTACTCTAGCCAACACCGAAGGATTTGCCCGCTCCAAAATCAGCTTAACCGCCCCTTCTGGACTACGCCGACGAGTCCCCTCCTTAATCACCTCAATCAATACACGATCACCGTTCCAGGCATTGCTGAGATGACTTTCGCGGATATAAATATCATCGGCACTCTCCTCATCTTGAATTGCAAAGCAAAAACCCTTACTTGAACAACGCAATTTTGCCTCAACAATTTGATCTGTCGGTTCACGGCGAAATTTGCCTTTTTCCTTTGTCAAGATGCCAATTTTTTCGAGCAATTCTAAAGCCAGATCTAACTGCTCTACACTTGACGGGGTTTCACAGCCTAACTTCTTTTCTAGTAATTTTGGGGCAACTAACTTATCAGGACTAACATGCGATAGCAGTGTGGCAATCGAAAATTCCATATAGTTTAATTTACCTCCACCCAAGAACATATTCATTTATTAAGTTTGTAGTATTGCTAACTTACGGCATATTCTGCAAAGATGCTCTTCCCACAATTTTAGCAACAGTAAACCAGACACATGGGTTGATTATGCTTGTGGATGGTGATGGTTGTTACGCCGATTGAGTTGCGATTTACTACAGATTGCCAAATCATAGATTTAGACTAATCAATTACGTTTGACTACCGCCCCTCTCTGGCGATCGTGAACCGCTTATTGAACAGATTGAACAGTTCGATGACCCAATTGTCCAGTAGTTGATGATGTTGGTAACGGCATCATTGACTGAGACAAAAGTACTCGATCCATATATTTATAATATTACCCCTGAATGTCACCTCTGATACCATTTCTGTAAAAAGGGTCTGAGGGATGAGATAGCCTGTGTGAAGAATTAAATTATCCCTAATTCCTCAACCAGGTTGTCTCAATTTCTTGACATGTTATGGTAATTACTACCATAATATAAGGAATATGTTTTGAGTAAACGATGAATCCACCACTTGCACTCGCACTAACTGATACCACTCGATCGAAATCGATATCATTGTTGTCTAGCCAAGACTATAGCTTGTTGACAGATCTCTATCAACTAACAATGACCGCCTGCTATGTCGGCGAATCACTCGATCGATCTGTGGCTAGTTTCGAGCTATTTGTGCGAAAACTACCAAAAAGTTTCGGTTATTTAATCGCGATGGGATTAGCACAAGCCCTAGAATATCTCGAACAACTCCAGTTTAGTTCAGCTCAAATTGACGAACTCCAAGCTACAGGTATTTTTCAAAACGCCCCTGATCGATTTTGGCAGCTATTAGCCACCGCTCGATTTACTGGCGATGTGTGGGCGGTACCAGAAGGTACGGCGATCTTTGCCAACGAGCCAATCTTGCGGATTGAAGCTCCATTATGGCAGGCTCAGATGATTGAAACTTACCTCCTCAATACCATCAACTATCAAACCCTGATTGCTACCAGAGCCGCCAGAATTCGCGATGTCGCAGGTGCAGATGCCACTCTACTAGAATTCGGTACCCGCCGTGCTTTTAGCCCTCAAGCTTCGCTCTGGGCAGCGCGGGCGGCGATTGCGGGCGGGTTAGATAGTACTTCCAATGTTTTGGCAGCCTTAAAATTGGGTTGTCAACCTAGTGGTACGATGGCACATGCTCTAGTCATGGCGATAAATGCGATCGAAGGTAGTGAGGAAGCTGCTTTTAGAGCTTTTCACCGTTATTTTCCGGGCGCACCTTTATTGATCGATACTTACGATCCCATCGCCGCAGCCACAGCCTTGGCGAAACAGATCGCGGCGGGAGAAATAGATCTATCGGGGATTCGCCTCGATTCTGGAGATTTAATCAGCTTATCCCAGCAAGTAAAAGCGATTTTACCAGATGTCGATATCTTTGCCAGTGGGGATTTGGATGAATGGGAAATTGCCAAATTGCGATCGGCAAATGCACCAATTAGTGGCTATGGTTTGGGGACAAAATTAGTTACAGGTAGCCCCGTCAATGGCGTGTATAAACTCGTCGAAATCGATAATATCCCCACGATGAAAAAATCTCCAGATAAAATGACATATCCTGGGAAGAAACAGATCTTTCGTCAATCGAAAGCTGGACACTTTACAGAAGATACGCTCGGCTTAGCCACTGAGGGTAAAGGATTATTGCAGCTTGTGATGATTAGTGGCAATCGTCTTCAGCCAGATGATAGTTTAGCTGTGATTAGAAATCGTACTGATCTAAATGTAGCTAGTTTACCTGCAGAGGTTCGAGATATTAATTATGATAGATTTTCACCAGTAAATATCTCTCCCGCCTTAGCTGAATTAACACAAGGATTGAAGAATATAAAGCAATAGAGATAGATAATCGAGTTAATTTATAGGTTGGGTTGAGCGAGTGTGAAATCCAACCATCTCAACTATCCAGTATCCACTAATTAAATGAAAATCGCTCTGTTTGGAACTAGTGCAGATCCGCCCACAATTGCTCACCAGGAGATTATTAATTGGCTAGCATGGCAATTTGACTCTGTAGCAGTATGGGCAGCAGATAATCCATTTAAAATACATGGCGCAAATCTAGAACAGCGATCGCAAATGTTGGAGTTATTAATTGAGGAAATCGATCCTTCAATTAATCAACATGCCCAAGTTTATCGCAGTTTAAGTAGTCAACGTACCTTGGAAACATTGATGACTGCCCAGAAAATTTGGAGTGATAGTGAATTTATTCTAACAATTGGTGCAGATTTGATTACTCAATTACCACAATGGTATCGAGTGCAAGAACTATTAAGTCAAGTTAGATTATTAATTGTGCCACGTACTAGCAATCAGATCAAAGTAAGTGACTTACAAATACTCACAGATCTAGGCGCGCAAATTGCGATCGCACCATTAAGCACTCCACCTATTTCATCTACTGCAATTCGCAATAGTCATTCGATTCAAGGCTTAACACCCAAGGTAGCCACATACATTCAACAACATCATTTATATTCTAATTAATAAGCTATGACTTCCGCGATCGAACGTAATTCAAACAAGCAGATTCTCGCTGATTTTAAAGTAGGTGTAGATAATGCCATTTTCTCGATCGATACTCAGCAAAATCGACTACTAATCTTACTAGTCATGCGTCAGGATGAACCCTATTTAGGGCAGTGGTGCTTACCAGGTACCCTAGTCAGAAAAGGCGAAACACTAGAAGCTGCTGCCGATCGCATCTTAGCAGAGAAAATACATGTAGATAATTTATACTTAGAACAACTATACACCTTCGGCGGCCCAGGTAGAGATCCGCGTGAATCAGCCGATAGTTATAATGTGAGATATCTATCAGTCAGTTACTTCGCCCTAGTTAGATATGAAGCCGCCGAATTAATCGCTACAGGAGTAGGCGGAATTGCTTGGTACCCAATTGACAAATTACCCGATCTCGCCTTCGATCATCGACAAATTATCGAATACGGACATCAACGCCTAAGAAGTAAATTAGAATATAGTCCGATCGCTTTTGATATCTTACCAGAACTATTCACCCTCAGTGATATTTATCAACTATATACAACAGTTCTCGGCGAAACATTCTCTGACTACTCTAACTTTCGTAATCGTTTGATTAAACTAAAATTTCTCCAAGAAACAGGTGTTAAATCTTCCCGTGGTAGTGGTCGTCCAGCTAACTTATATCGATTCGATCCAGTCGCATTTGCACCATTAAAAGATAAATCATTATTGTTTGTATGAAATCAAATAAATTATTGACAGTATAATAACATGAAAATACTTGAGTATCTATCACCAGAAGGTGACTTAATGTACAATGCAAATTTTGATGATTTGAGCAAAATAATATTATCAACACAATCAGATTATTGGTGTGCTGGCAGTGGCGAAGGTTGTTTTACTTGGTATGAAGCAGAGAATATCTCTTCAATTACAAGTAATATGTGTTTAAGTTATCTAGTATTAACCTTCAGTGAAAAATATGGATTCTGGTTGCAACATAGATCTCAAAAGCCAGGAAAATATGAATATATATCAATTGGAGATGGTGACTTCAATTATGAGAATGCTATAGAAGTATATATTTGTGGAAATCCATTATTACTGCCGTCTGCTTATTTTGTATCTCCAGCCAAAGCTTTGATTGCAGCAAGAGAGTTCGTAACAACTGCTAATAAATCAGAAGAAATTAAGTGGTGTCGTAAAGGTGAAGATGGATGGGACTATGGAGATCCAGAGGGCTGGACATAGATCTATAAATAATAAATTACACGATATACATTATTCATGCCGATCAATTTAGATTCTAGTGAGGTTGGGCGGGTTTGAATTAAATCACTGGTGAAATCGTTGTTAGTCGCATAAACCCGCCCCTACAGATCCGATATTTTACAATTAACTATTCCTATAAATTCTGTATAAATAAAATATCATGAAAATAGCACTAGCCCAACTGAACCCCACTATCGGCGATCTAAAAAATAACGCCAAAGAGATTTTAAAAACCGCCCAACAAGTAGCGACCCAAGGAGTAAACTTATTACTCACACCCGAACTATCATTGTGTGGCTACCAACCACGAGACTTATTGCTCAACGCTTATTTTATCACCGAAATGGAGCAAACTCTTCACCAATTAGCGAGAGACTTACCTCCAAATTTACATGTATTAATTGGGCTAGCTACCCCCAATCCTAATTTTGTAGTTACAGGTGGCAAACCATTATTTAATAGTATCGCTTTACTAACAGCGGGAAAAGTCCAAAATATCTTCCACAAGCGACTATTACCTACTTATGATGTGTTTGATGAAAATCGGTATTTTACTTCTGGTACTGAGCCTAATTGCTTCACCATCGATGGAATTAAAATCGGGCTAACAGTCTGTGAAGATCTCTGGAATGATGAAGACTTCTGGGGCAAACGTAGTTATTTAATTAATCCGATCTCCGAATTAGCCGAACAGAATATAGATTTGTCGATCAATTTATCAGCATCTCCCTATAGCCTCGGCAAACAACAGGTGCGGGAAGCCATGTTAAAACATACCGCGATTAAATACGATCGAGCCGTTTTATATGTCAATCAAGTTGGTGCGAATGACGATCTGATTTTTGATGGTTGTAGCTTGGGATTTGATCGATCTGGCGAACTAGTCTGTCGAGGTACATCATTCGATCGAGACTTAATTATCGTTGAATTTGATGAATCTAAACAAGATTTAAAACTAGGTAAAATCCAGCCCCTAAACGATTGCACCGATGCTGAAGTTTGGCAAGCATTAGTATTAGGTGTGCGCGACTATATTCACAAATGTAGTTTTCAAAAAGTAATTCTCGGCTTGAGCGGTGGGATAGATTCTGCACTAGTCGCTGCAATTGCAGCGGAAGCTCTCGGCGCAGACAACGTTTTGGGCGTACTTATGCCTTCTCCCTATAGTTCCGAACATTCTGTCACCGACGCGATCGCCGTAGCTGCAAATCTAGGCATTAATACCAGAACCATCCCGATTGGCGATTTAATGCAGGGATTTGATCGAACTCTAGAGCCACTATTTGCAGGTACAGAATTTGGATTGGCTGAAGAGAATATCCAGTCGCGGATTCGCGGTAATCTCTTGATGGCAATCTCCAATAAATTTGGGCATTTACTACTCTCAACTGGCAATAAATCTGAAATGGCAGTAGGTTACTGTACCCTTTATGGGGACATGAATGGCGGTTTAGCCGTCATTGCTGATGTTCCCAAAATGCGCGTTTTTTCAATCTGCAAATGGTTGAATCGAGAGCGAGAAATTATTCCTCACAATATCATCACCAAACCCCCCAGCGCAGAGCTAAAGCCTGGGCAAGTAGACCAAGACTCATTACCACCTTATGAAGTCTTAGATGCCATTTTAGAAGCGATCGTCTGCGAACATCAATCCTCTCAACAATTAATCGATCGAGGCTATGATGCTCAAGTAGTAGAAAAAATAACTAAACTAGTCAAACGTGCCGAATTTAAACGCCGCCAAGCTCCCCCAGGATTGAAAATAACTGATCGAGCTTTTGGTACTGGCTGGCGAATGCCGATCGCCTCGAAGTAATTGAAATACGATCATCGTATGAGAATTGGGTAATGTTCTGAATCTGTGGAAAGAAGTATCATAGAAGCAAAATATAGCAGAGAGAAAGAAAAATGGTATTAGAACCTGTTCTGTGCCCAGCTTGTCAAAGTAGCGATGTCGTCAGACACGGATACTCAGGAGAAGGAAAAGCGCGGTACAAATGTCGGAATGCCGATTGTCAGAGATCTACA
>JANYIT010000237.1 GCA_025358725.1 Chamaesiphon sp. GL140_3_metabinner_129_sub | reverse complement strand
GATTTTAGGGTACCCACAAGGGGCACCCCTACAGGTAGCTTGTAGGGGTGCCCTTCATGGGTACCCTAAGATCTACGCTAATTACTAATATCTTCAGACTAGTGCAAGATGTAAGTTTACCCTTTAATGGCAAACAGCTTACAATCAGCAGGTAGTCTCTGCTAAACATGGCGATCCTCACAGCAGGGGATGCTGCTCCAACGTTTCATGTCTCAATCGATCGAAGTTACCACTCATACTATTTTCCGCGATCTATTGCGACATCAACCGACGATTGTTGGGTGGAACCATCATCTGACGATGGCTCGATTAGTCGCACGCGCCTTGCGATTGTCCAAATCATCACTGATTCAAACCGGAATTGCTACCCATCGCTTGGAAGGTAAATATCGACTTAGTTATCTGATTCCTGCATTACTATGGCGTGAATCTTTAACTATCGCCATTCCTACAGCTTTTCAAGATCGGTTAATAACTACCGAACTACCTCAACTCCAGCAATGGTTGGGTACATCGAAGCAAGTTTATTGTGGAGATAAACCTCCCGCACCAGAATTTAATGGGTTGTGGATCATCGATTCTCAATCTTGGTTGAATCTACAATTGCATCAGCCCGAATTAGTAGTCGGTAATCCGATTATTTTCGATGGTGCGGATGATTTGGAAAATTGGGCGCAAGACTTATTGACAGTCAAGCTAGCTGCTGAAGATTGGGATAGTTGGCGGTTGAATCAAGCTCCAATTATTTGGGAGCAAATAATCGAGATTAAAATCCAATTGATGGCTGCTCTATGGCAACGTCCGATCAATCCCTATAATTGCTATCCCTTGGATGATAGCGATCGAGTCTTAATCGAATCATTAGCCAAGCTCCTCGCATCTAATTTATCACCAAACTGGCAAAAATTTTATCAAGAATTATCAAAAATAGATCGATTAGTCTGGGCACAGATCGATCGAACTCGGGGCACATTGACCCTGGCAATTACGCCCACCGATCTAGTTGCCGAACTTGCCCCAATTTGGCAACGTCAACCATCAATCTTAATTACCAGTGCTGTAGGTTTAACTGCTAAAGCGATCGGTTATCGGCAAGAATTGGGATTGAGCGAGATAACTTCAGTTAAATTCCCACTAGATCGACAAAAAGACTTATTTAAACTCTACATCCCTCGCTGGATGCCGATGCCGAATACTAGTAAATTCCAGCCAATATTAGTTGATGAAATCAAGCATTTATTATATCTAACTAATAGTAGTCCCAAATTCGTAGTTATTCTAATCCAAGATACCCCGCTCCAAGCTCAAATAGCAGCTCTGCTCGCAGCGGAATGGGGTAGTAGAGTCCAAGTCGAACAAACCGACTTGAATGAGTCAAATATCCTTGTCTCAGGCTGGGAATTTTGGCAGCAACATCAAGACGATCTCCCCACACCTCAATTGATGATTATTGCGACTTTACCGATTCCTTCACTCGAAGATCCGTTAGTTGCGGCAAAGGTAGCCTTTTATAAGCAACAAAGACAAGATTGGTTTCGACTTTATTTATTACCGACAGGGTTGAGAATCTTGCATCGAGCGATCGCGCCAATGCGATCTTCACAAGGGATCGTAGCAATCTTTGATAATCGGATTGATCGCCGGATTTATGGGAAACAAGTATTAGCTTCACTCAATCCGATGGTGCGAATTAATTACTCAGATTTAAGTTGGCTCGATTCTAAGTAGGGACAATTCATGAATTGCCCCTACTTAGAATCGAGCATGACAGATTATTTATTTAGAACCGATCTGAGTCCTTTTCCCTAGTACAACACAGGCAATCACAGCGGCTGCAAAACCTACTGTTTCGATCGTCAAATGCTCTCCCAACAAAATAACTGATGCCAGGATTGTCAAAAAAGGCTGAATTAGTTGAAGTTGTCCGATCCGCGCAATACCACCCAAGACTAAACCTCGATACCAGGCGAAGAAACCCAAGAACATACTAAAAATACTCACATACAGAAAAGCCAGCACCGCATTGACTGGAACTGCTGCAAAATTAGCAGGTAAATGTTGCCAGACGATCGGCAGTAAAACAGGTACTGATAAAATCAGAGCAAAACAGATAACTTGCCAAGAGCCAAATGTACGAGATAAAATCAGTACGCCTAAACATCCATAGCCAAAACTCGTCAACTCTTGCTGAGACTGTGGATCTGTTTTCATTCATACTCTCGATACATTTGCCAAATTATGACATCATTCAGCCTAAATATCGAAGTCACATTCATTGACGAGCTTACGGATGAATCACTTGGTGTCACCCAAATCGCAGCTAACAATCTGCCAGATTTATTTGAAAAAGATACAACCATCAACCTTAGCGGTGTAGATTGGAACGTCCTAAATTCTCGACCAAAAACTCGTGCTCAATATACCAAATCCAAGCAGCTAATCTTGTGGATTCGTCGAGTAGAT
This sequence comes from Chamaesiphon sp. GL140_3_metabinner_129_sub, assembly GCA_025358725.1. Taxonomy (GTDB): domain Bacteria; phylum Cyanobacteriota; class Cyanobacteriia; order Cyanobacteriales; family Chamaesiphonaceae; genus Chamaesiphon. The sequence continues at coordinate 2,975 of JANYIT010000237.1, read as the reverse complement.
GAGGCTAATGATCGCGATCTGCTCTATAGTTTGCCATCGATCTGTAAAACGTTTCCAGATGTAAATAGTCGATCGCTTTCAGGAAGTGAATTGATCCTGGCTGAAGATGATTGGCGGCAGTTTGAATTTATATCTCATCAACTCGCCGATAAGGTTGATAAAGAAATTGCCAGAATTCGGTGGATTCATGAAAATGCCACTGTTGGAACTGGTTGGAAAGAAATGCACATCCGCAAGAAACCAGAAATTCCCATTGCTAGTAATATTGCTTTAACTTATCTAGCCAGTATGTTGAAAGTATCTGCCAAATCCGCAGGCATCACTTATGATGGCTCACAGTCACCAATTAATGAGGGTTATTCATTCAGATTAAATGATGATTTCTCTGTGTACGGAATAGCTCCAAAAGGTAAAGTCCAAGTAATTGCGATCGGTCAAGATTCTAATGTACCTCCAAATCAAGACTCGATCGATCTACTGCAACAACTCGCTCGTAAATTCAACCTCGATTTGGTACATTGGTGTCGTTGCATCAGAGTCAATCCTGACGATCCATTATTTCACTCCTTACTAGCCAAACTCGACTAACTTTATGCCGCAACGTATTCCACCGCAATCGGGTCAAGAATCAGTCTGGGACTACCCTCGTCCCCCGCGCCTAGAAAAAGTTGATCAACGCATTCAGATTGTCTTCAATGGCGAAACTATCGCCGATACCACTGCTGGTTATCGCGTCCTCGAAACCAGCCATCCGCCTGTTTATTATTTGCCACCCGCAGATATTCAGATGCAGTATATGCAGGCGACTACACGCGGATCATTCTGTGAATGGAAGGGAAACGCGCTTTACTACCACGTCATCGTCGGGGATAGACGCATCGAAAATGCGGCTTGGGCTTATCCGACACCGACTACCAAATTTGAGCCGATTACTGGTTATCTAGCCTTCTATGCTCAATACATGGATGCTTGTTATGTCGATAGCGAATTGGTGACACCGCAACCAGGCGAGTTCTACGGTGGTTGGATTACCGCCAATATTGTCGGGCCATTTAAAGGCAGCCCTGGGAGTTGGGGTTGGTAAGCAAAGAGAAGCTTGAGAATCGATCGTGGTAGGCTAAATAACTAGAATCTTCACACCACCTGCTATGGCAATTGCGATCGACTTTGGGACTAGTAATACCGTCATCAGCCGTTGGAATGCCGCAACACAGAAAGCTGAGACGGTAACATTACCAGGATTATCCCTCGTTGGTGGCATGAATCCAGCGTTGATTCCCAGTTTGGTATATGTAGAGGATGGAAGCGCGGATCGAGTCTTATTAGGTCAAATAGTACGCGATCGAGGACTAGATCTCCAAGGCGATAACCGTTATTTTCGCGGCTTTAAGCGGGGAATTGGTGCTGAGATTCAGGGATTTTTACCCGAATTGGATGGAGTGTCGATGACATTCGAGCGGGTGGGGGAATTATTTCTCACTGGAATCATCAAGCAGTTGAAACAGTCACTAGATGTCGGCGAATCACTGGTATTGACGGTTCCAGTAGATAGTTTTGAGGTGTATCGGAGTTGGTTGAGTGGGGTATGTGCGACGCTCCCAGTCGAGCAGGTACGACTGATCGATGAGCCGACAGCAGCGGCGTTGGGCTATGGGATGACGGCAGCAGAAACACTGCTCGTCGTCGATTTTGGTGGAGGAACGCTGGATTTATCACTGGTACAATTAACCAAGCAAGTACAGCAGGGGAAAACGCCCCTGGGCTTCTTATTGAAGTGGGGGGACAAATCCCTCGAATCTGCCACTCAACAGCCCCAGTTGGCGCGGGTAATTGCCAAAGCGGGGCAAAATTTGGGGGGGACGGATATCGATAATTGGGTGGCGCAGGAGTTGGCGCAGGAGCAAGAGGTAAGAGTTACGCCATTGATTACGCGGTTGGCGGAGAAGTTGAAAATTCAGCTATCTTTGCAAACTACGGCAACGGAAGTATATTTTGACGATCGAACCTTTGATAGTTATGAGTTTAAGCTGACACGGGAAGGTTTCGAGCAAATTTTAACAGCGCATCAATTTTTCGACAGGTTGGATGAATCGATGACGCAAGTACTCCAACAAGCTCGGCGACAAGGGATCGAAACTAACGATATCGATGGCGTATTATTAGTCGGTGGTACCGTCCAAATTCCCGCAGTCCAAACTTGGATTCGCCAATATTTCGATGAAAGTAAACTGCGCCAATCAAAACCATTTGAAGCGATCGCGCATGGTGCTTTACAATTACTGCAAGGCATTGAAGTCCAAGATTTTCTCTATCATAGTTATGGCGTGCGCTATTGGGATAAACGGCAAAATGCTCACAATTGGCATCCAATTATTCAATCGGGACAAGCATATCCAATGTCCGAACCTGTCGAATTAACCCTCGGCGCATCGCGAGAAAATCAACCCAGTATCGAATTAATTATCGGCGAATTAGGTGCCACAACTGGGGGAACGGAAGTATATTTTGATGGCGATCGATTGATTACCCGCTGTCTAACTGGTGGCGTAAAAGATGTCAAACCTTTGAACGATCGAGCGGGTGGTAGAAGTATTGCTAAACTCGATCCAGCGGGTTATCCTGGAGTCGATCGAGTTAAGGTGAAATTTAATGTCGATCGCGATCGACAGTTACGAATTAGTGTCGAAGATTTACTCACTAATCAAACACTATTAACCGATGGAATCGTAGCAGAATTGAGCTAATCGACAAAGAAACCCGACTTTTTTGAAAAGTCGGGTTTCTGGTTTCTGGTCGATCGTAATATTGTTAAGTAATAAAAATCTGTAGGGGCATCCCCTTGCAATACTTCTCGGTTAAGCTCTAAGCAGTGCTAGCAATAGAGAAACTAAGGTGTGGGTGCTGAGTTCCCGTACCAGGATGAAAAGGTTTTTTCGCTGGAAATTTTGAACGGGTCTTTTTAACAACGCGCGGGT
>JANYIT010000309.1 GCA_025358725.1 Chamaesiphon sp. GL140_3_metabinner_129_sub | reverse complement strand
CGCACAAGGGTTGAAATCGGTGCTAGTAGTACAAAGTCCGCCTACGCGGACTGAACTATTAGTCCGCGTAGGCGGACTTCGCATCATGAGCAGAGACTTCAGTCTCTAGGCTCTTCTTGTCCCGAACTGACGTTAACTTAGTCGATCGGTAAAGGATTTCGGCTAGGATCCGTTAGACTAGCGATCCTTTGCTAATCGTTGCTTTGCTTGTTGCCAGAGAGTTTCTAACTCAGCAATTGAATAATCTGTCAGTGGCCGATCTATATATTGTTCCATCTGTTGGATTCGATCGATAAACCGTTGATTTGTACCACTCAATCCACTCTCTGGGTCGAGTTTAAACCAGCGCGCAAGATTGACTACTGTAAACAATAAATCACCTAATTCAGCTTGCTGATGAGCTGTGTCAGGGGTAGCGAGTGCTTCTTTAAATTCGCCCAATTCTTCCTCAAACTTTGCCCACACCCCATCGACACTTTCCCATTCAAACCCGATTTCAGCAGCTCGATTCGAGATTTTCATCGCAGCCGTCAACGGTGGTAACTTCTCTGCATAACTACTTAACTTGTCACTAAGTAATTCCGTCGTCTTGCCCTGCTCAATCGCTTTAATCTGCGCCCAATTAGCTTGGACTTCAGCGACATCGGCAACCCGAACATTTCCAAAGACATGGGGATGACGGCGAATTAATTTTTCACTCAGACTCTGAGCAACTTCGGTGAGTGTAAATTGTCCCGCTTCACTGGCTAATTGAGCTTGTAAGATCACCTGCAATAATAAGTCGCCCAATTCTGAGATGATCGCCGCTCGATCGCCACCCCGAATCGCGTGTACGGCCTCATAAGCTTCCTCGATGATATATGGAGTCAAACTCTCAGATGTCTGCGCCAAATCCCACGGACAACCACCCTCAGGATCTCGCAGTTTGGCGACAACATCGATCGATGCCTGGAGTGCCGCGAGCATCGGTGTGAATTCAGAATTTGGCATAGGTTCGATCGCTTGGAGAATTGTTAAACTCATGATATAATTCGTGAGGTTAGTTAGCAATCTCATTACATTGCTACAAAATATTGTAAGGTTCAGTCATAAATAGCTGCGTTAACCAAACTAAATAGCCAACCACAGACAGCAGGAGCAGACAGCTTAATTTCCTGCCGAGGTTAACGCAAACAGTACGAGCAATTTCTACTAAACAGTAGAGAAATGCGATCAACTGAATGAAAACCTCGGCACCTAGTGTCGGGGTTAGTTTTATGCCATCTGTGTCCGTTCACACCCAAAACTTGGTTGACCAAGAGGTAAACATCATATGGGGAGAACCCTAGCAAACAAACAAGCAATCGTTGCTGGACTCAAGCAAGAATTGAGTGAAGCGACAATGGTTGCGGTGATTAACTACCAGGGTTTAACCGTGGCAGAAATCACCGATTTACGACGACGGATTCGCCCCAAAGGTGGACTCTGTACAGTCACTAAAAATACCCTAATGGGTAAAGCGATTGAAGGCAATCCTGACTGGCAAGCATTGGAACCTTTGTTAAAAGGTTCTTCGGCTTTCTTATTGCTCAAAGACGACATTGGTGGCTCGATCAAGGCTTACCATGAATTCCAAAAAGCTACCAAGAAAACCGAACTCCACGGTGGAGTAATGGAAGGTAAAGTATTAACCGGAGCTGATGTCAAAGCGATCGGCGATCTACCATCCAAAGAACAACTCATGGCACAAATTGCTGGTGCCCTCAACTCCGTCACCGCGAAAATCGCGATCGGTGTCAAAGAAGTACCTGCTTCAATTGCCCGTAGTTTACAAGCTCACGTTGACAAAGGTTAGAACGGAAATTAGGCGATTAGCATTAATCACCAACAATCCGTCACCAAGTCACAATTTTCACCCATACTTAGGAATCTACACATGTCTGCTGCAACCGATACAATTTTAGAACAGTTAAAAACCCTCAGCCTCTTGGAAGCGGCTGAATTGGTCAAACAAATCGAAGAAGCTTTTGGCGTAAGTGCTGCGGCTCCTGTTGGAGTAGCTGCTGCGGCTCCTGCTGCTGCTGCTGAAGCTGCTGAAGAGCAGACTGAATTCAGCGTCGTGCTCGAATCCTTGGCTGACGAAAGCAAGAAAATTGCCGTCCTCAAAGTTGTTCGGGCGATCACTGGTTTAGGATTGAAAGAAGCTAAAGACTTAGTTGAATCCACACCTAAAGATGTCCTCTCTGGCGTACCCAAAGCCGCTGCTGAAGATGCTAAGAAACAAATCGAAGAAGCTGGCGGTAAAGTTGTACTCAAGTAGTTCAGCTAGGTAGAATCGGATTCTGCTGCAGCGACGCGAGCAAGTCGAATTTTATTCTTTGAAAGTCGATATTTATGGTGGGAGCAATTCATGAATTGCTCCGATCATGAATATCTTTTTTATACCCAAAATATCTTACTGCCGATCGCTGACAACCCAAAATCTCGATCGATTAATCTGGTAAGATTTTAAGATATTATAATGTAATAATTCCGAACTAAATATAGTAGATAATAGCTAATAAAAAAGATCGGGTGGGGACTGCAAGCCATCTAAACTTCAGGCGATTACAACGTTGTAAATATTTATACAACTCTACTTGCTAGTTTTGCCTCAACTAAATCGACTGCCGATAACTTTCGGTTAACCTATGCACTCAGCCACGCGACTGGATGACCTCAAAATTTTAGAGTGTTTTCTCCAAAACTCTCTTCATGCTCACTTAGGGCGGATTATCCCATTCCGGGTGCAGTGTTTATATAAAGACGATACGCTCTGGGTCCTCGCCCAACACCCTACTGACGTAGTAATCGATATTGCCGATATCTTCAACGTCCTGGAACGAACCTTGCAAGCAGAAGAGCCAAAAACAGCTCTATCGGTGAAATTGTACCTGCGAGCAGAGGGCAATCAACGTCCTTACAGCCAACAAAGCTTTACCGTTTATCCCCTAGTCAAAAACACCATCCCCGGAGAAGCCGCACCAGAAATGACTGGCACGAGTGAAGACCGAATCGCCTTAGAGCGCGATTTCAGTGAAATTGTATCTGGGAAACCCCTTCATATCTCAGACAACCACATGGATAATTTAGACAACATCCCATCAACAGTGCCAGAAATTGTGTCAAGTCACGATCCGCTCCTGGATGCAGCCTCCGAGCATCAGCCTCGATTCGTGGGATTAGCCGCTTCCGTGGACGATCGTCCAGAAGATCGAATCGTCAAAATAGATACTGATGCTTTTGTTGCTAATATTGAGCATTCCTTTGGAGCTACTAGGGATGAAGATGATCCTTCTCCTTACCCGCCAGCGTCCAAACGGCAAAGGAAGATGATTCTCCCCATCCTTGGTGGTCTGGGGCTATTGGCGATCGGTTCCGTCGCCGGATACATGGGGACACGTCCTTGTGTGTTTTCTGCTTGTACAGAGCTAAGTACTGCAACTCAATTAACTCAATCATCCATCTCAACTATCACCAAGCCAGAAGTCACCGGACAAGAAGTTTTAACAGCTCAAAAACAGCTACATCAAAGTGTCGATCAGCTCAAATCTATTCCCCTATGGTCTGGCAGTTACGGTACTGCTCAAACTTCACTACAGACAACAACAACCCAAGTCACCGATTTAGACACCACCGTCATGGCAATGAACAAGGCATTTAAAGCCGCTAATATTGTCAAAAACCAGCCGATTCCCTTGCTGAAATGGCAGGAGAGTAGGCAGATGTGGGCAGAGTCGATCGCGAATCTGAGCAAAATCTCCACCACTAGCCAGATCTACCCCCTAGCTCAACAAAAACTCACTGACTACCAAGGACGATTAGCTGATATCGATCAGCGGATTGAAGCCGAAACCACTGCCGAGTTCAAGCTCAAATCTGCCGTGGATGGGATCGCCGCAGCGACCCAATCTCAAGCTGCTGCCAAGTCATTGACTCAATGGCGGGGAGTCAAAACTCAGTGGGACAGAGTAGGAAATCAACTCAATAGTATTCCCGCTACGACGATCGTCTACGCCCAGGCGCAAGAACTCCTCAAGTCTTCCCAACCTCAGATGTCGATCGCCCAAGACAAAGTGATCGAAGAAGACAAAGCCACCCAAAACTATCAAACTGCTGTCAAACTAGCTCAAGCAGCAAAACTGTCACAAAAAAATAATCAACTAGCTCAATCAGTTGCTCAGTGGAATCAGTCAGTAGTAGCAATTCAAAGCATCCCGCAGAATAGTGCTATTTACACTCAAGCAAAACCGCTAGTGTTTGAGTACACCAAAAGTTTTCAACAGGTAGAAGAGCAACTCAAAACCACTCAAAAGATCGCCCTAGCAAATAAAGATCTCCAACGAACTTGTGCTGGTAATCCCCAAATCTGCACTTATACAGTAAATAATAAATCGATCGTGGTACGATTGATGTCACTCTATACTCAAACCCTAAAACAGACCGCAATCGCCGCAGCTACTCAAGGCGATGGCAATGCTAAAATTGGCATTGTCAATCACGTCAATACGCTCGGTAATGCACTCCAAACTATTAGTGAAAATGCGAGGCTGCCGCTGGAAGTTTATGGTGCTGACGGTAAGCAAATTCAAAATTATCGACCGTAGGCATATCCATAGTTATATTTACCGAGTGAAATGTATAAAAAGTAACTGTGTGATAAATTTAACTAGAGATACTGAAATTAAAAGCAGATTTGGATAGTTAATCTGGGGAATTTTCCTATCAAAAACTGTGGATATTAATTTGACTATTCTTTCGATAGTACAGTAATATATCGGGGCTAGTATCTTATCTGTACTATCTAAAAAATGCTGGAGGCAGTAATTATTGTTACATTCAATGCGCGGGGTTTTACGCAAAACTGAAAAATTGAAAAGATTGATTCCTGTTACCGATCGACAGTGGGCGAAATTCGATCTGCTCAGAACTTTGGTGCGGCGAGATCTGGAAGCACGTTACAAGGGTTCAGTGCTAGGCAACCTTTGGCCTTTAGTCAATCAGCTAGCTCAGTTACTGATTTATACTTATGTGTTTTCGATCGTGCTCAAGGTAAAACTTAGCCTTCACAACGTACCAGAGAATAATTTTACTTTTGGCTTATGGCTATTTGCCGGATTATTACCTTGGATTGCGTTTACAGGCGGATTAACTCAAGCTGCTAGTTCAGTAATAAACCAGCCCAATTTAGTTAAGAAAGTAATATTTCCACTGGCATTGCTACCGCTAGTACCAATTTTGTCAGCGTTCATTGAAAGTGCCCTGGGGCTAATGGCATTGATTGTTGCCATCGCGCTCACTACTCATACTTTACATATCACCTTGGCACTGTTACCCTTAGTTTGGCTGACACAGTTGTTATTAACTACTGGTTTGGGTTATCTCGTCGCAGGTTTAACAGTATTTTTGCGAGACATCCCTCAAACACTGGCAGTATTTTTAAACATTTGGTTTTATATGACACCCATCATTTATCCAGCTTCCTCAATCCCTGAGGCCTTTCGTGGCTGGGTATTTTGGCTAAATCCGATCGCCGCAATTTCCGAAGTTTATCGAGATATTGTTTTAGTTGGAGAGATAAAACACTGGAGTGAGTGGGGTGTTGCTGGTGCAATATCAGTTATTGTATTCTACGGTGGTTTCACAGTTTATAAACGTTTGCGTCCAGCCTTTGCTGATGTATTGTAAACATCGAGAATTGTGCTGTGGTTGTTATTTTTAAGTTGTGAGGATTAGTAGTAAAAGCATGGGAGAAGAAATTGCAATTTCTCTAAATAATGTATCAAAGTGCTTTAAGCGATACGATCGACCTGTAGATAGGTTGAAAGAGATCCTTTTGCCTAGAAAAAGCTACGCACAGGAATTTTGGGCATTACGAGATATCTCCTTTGAAATAATTAAGGGAGAAACTATGGGCATCATTGGACGCAATGGTGCAGGTAAATCTACCCTGTTACAACTTATTTGTGGAACACTAATGCCGACAGAGGGAGAAGTGCAAGTTAATGGTAGAGTTGCCGCACTATTAGAGTTGGGTGCTGGATTTAATCCTGAGTTCACTGGACGGGACAATGTATACATGAATGGCGCGATTATGGGGCTTTCTAAGACGGAAGTCGATGAACGCTTTGATAATATTGCTGCTTTTGCGGATATCAAAGATTTTATCGATCAGCCTGTTAAGACTTATTCGAGTGGAATGTATGTACGACTTGCGTTTGCTTCCGCAATTCATGTCGATCCAGACATTTTAATTGTTGATGAAGCATTGGCTGTGGGTGATATGTTTTTTCAGGCAAAGTGCATGGCGCGAATGAGAAGGATGATGGAGTCCGGCGTAACGGTGCTGTTTGTCAGTCATGACACTACTTCTGTTAAAAGTCTTTGTCATAAAGGTATTTTTCTAGAGAATGGGGAACTTAAAAAAATTGGTAAGGCATCAGAAGTAGTTGCTACTTATGTAAGTATCGTTCATGGCGACATGAATCAAGAACTGAAAGTCCAAGTGAAAGAGAAGAGTGAAATAAGCTCTGATAATCAGAAGATAGAGCGAACTAATGATGTAGCTGGCGATTCAATAATATCAGAAATATTTGTCTCTACGGACAAAGAAGTGGAGTTTGCGGAGGGTGCTCATCGGTATGGAGAAGGCGGAGCAAAAGTATTAGACATCAAGCTACTGAATAGTCAAAACTTACCTACAACACAAATTGAATCAAGAGAAGAGTTTACAATTCAAGCTTCTATTTTATTTGAAAAGGATTTGTCAACTTTTTGTTTCGGCTACTTAATTAGAGATATTAAAGGGATTGATATTATTGGTGCTGTGACATCAGTTGAGAAAGTACACATACCATGTGTCACAAATGGAGAAATCTATGTTGTAGAAATGAAAGCAAAAAACATGCTAAATGCAGGAATATATACTTTAACTTTTGCAGTAGAGTTACCAATTGTGATGAATCAACAGCATCTTTATTTAGACTGGATTAATGATGCTTTGATATTCAAAGTTAATCTGGCTGAAGATCCACTTGATCGTTTTACATCTAAAGTTTATGTCCCTTCTCAAATTAAGTGTCTACAAGTAAATATTTGAATTTTAATTTAAACATTAGTACAGACTAATAGCTCTACAAGTCAATGGAAAATTCTCAAGAAAAATTAAATTATTTTATTCATAAATTAGCCTGTGTTGAAACTAAAAATATTGGATGTGGTACTCGGATATGGGCTTTTGTCCATATTCTCCCAAGAGCGATAATTGGTGAAGATGTGAATATTTGTGACCATACCTTTATTGAAAATGATGTAATAGTAGGTAATCGTGTGACCATTAAATGCGGTGTTTACTTATGGGATGGAACACGTTTAGAAGATGATGTTTTTGTCGGTCCAAATGCTACCTTTACAAATGACAAATTTCCTCGTAGCAGAAAATATTTAGATAAGTTTCCAGAAATAATTGTCAGACAAGGTGCTAGTATTGGTGCGAATGCCACTATTTTACCTGGTATCATAATTGGTAAGAATTCAATGATTGGAGCAGGCGCAGTCGTTACTCATGATGTACCTGATCGTGCTGTCGTTGTAGGAAATCCAGCAAGAATAGTCAAATTTTTAGAAAAAAATAATGATTTATCGTGAGTCTCAAATTATATTGAATGCTGGAATATGAATGAAGTCATCACTAAGTTGATTAGTTGTTTACTGTAATGAACAAAGAATGTCCAGAAGCAAATTGTAACGATGTAGATGCATTATTAGCACTACGTGGCATTGCGTGTTTAGCAGTTGTATTCCATCATTGTAATCCGCCCAGAAATTCAATTGTCTATCATGGGTATGATTTAAGTTGGATCATCTGTAGCCCTGGAGGTATAGCTGTTTGGATTTTCTTTTGTCTGTCAGGCTATCTAATGGGTAAAGCTTTTTATACAAACCGCTATGATATAAATTTGTCGGGGGTTGTAAATTTCTGGCGGAATAGAATTCTCAGAATTGCCCCACTATACTATTTTGCGGTTGTAATTTTAGCTTTATTTGTTTATACAGACATTCTAAAAATAGAAAATTGGGGATATCTACTAAGAATAGTTATGTTTACATACAATCATGCTTTGCCACCAGCCTGGAATGGAGCATTTTGGTCATTGTCAACAGAATTTCAATTCTATTTGGTTATTCCTTTTATTTATAGTTATTTATTTAAATATTTAGTTAGCAAAAAAAATATTTTATTTGCAGCATTTTTAACGATTTTTTTTATTTTTCTAATAAAGTTGTTTTTGTGGATGTTATTTAGATATCAACTAACTGAGTCACAAGGGTTTGGAATCAAATATTGGTATACTCCTCTACTAATGAACATGGATTTATTCTTGTCTGGCTTTTTTGTGAGTAGTTTCATTAATTTACCACACAAAAAAACAAGTGTTTCGAGAGCTGTAAATGTAAAAACAAATTTTACATCTCCAAAGCTAATAAAATTAATTGCTATTGTTTTAATTTTAGCACTCTACTTTTTTGCTGCTCATCATATATATACTCAGGAGCTTTTTGGCTTGCCGGAGCGTAGTGGAAAAGGAATAAGAACATCTATGACTTTTTTCATTCTTCAGCCTTTAACTGCCTTGATTACATCTTTTTTCATTTTTGCTTTTGAATCAAATACCTATCCATTTTCTAAAAGAGTTGAAAAAGTTTCGTTCGGAAATATATTAAAAAATCCTGTAAAGCTTTTGGAAATTTTAGGCAACTTATCTTATGGAATATATCTTTGGCATCTACCAATTATTACTAAAATCACACCTATAATTACTGCTACCATTCCTCTAGATGTGTTTTATGTTAAATCTACTTATGTTATTTTCTGTTCAACTTTATTAGCAGCAATTACTTATTATTTGGTCGAAATTCCATTTAGTAGACTAAAAATTGTGTCAAATTTTTAGTCAATACTTAGTTTATAAACTTTAAAGATAATCATAATGATTGAAAAATGTAGAATTATCGACCTTCCTAAAATTGCCGATCCTCGCGGAAATTTGACATTCATAGAAGGTGGAAAGCACATTGATTTTGGGATCAAACGAGTTTTCTACTTATATGATGTACCTGGCGGTGCTGAACGTGCTGGTCATGCACTCAAAACCTGCCAACAATTTTTGATTGCGATGTCTGGTAGTTTTGATGTGGTTTTAGATGATGGTCATCAAAAAAAACGCTTTCATCTAAATCGATCGTATTGCGGAATTTACATTGCTCCGATGGTTTGGCGAGAACTTGAAAACTTTTCGTCTGGTTCTGTGTGCATGGCTTTAGCATCTACCTTTTATGATGCGTCTGACTATTATCGAGATTACGAGGAGTTTCTTAAATCTGTGCGGGGTGAGCCATCATGAAAGTACCATTTTTAGATTTTCAAGCTCCCTACCTCGAATTAAAAGTGGAGCTTGATGCAGCCTACCAAAGAGTTATGGCATCTGGCTGGTACATCCTTGGAAAGGAAGTTGAGGCTTTTGAAACTGAGTTTGCTGCTTACTGCCAAACAAAATATTGCATTGGTGTCGGAAACGGCTTAGAGGCTTTACACTTAATTTTGCAAGCAATGGGGATTGGGGCTGGAGATGAAGTAATTGTGCCAGCTAATACTTATATTGCTAGTTGGTTAGCTGTTTCTCAGGTAGGGGCTACTCTTGTTCCGGTCGAGCCAGATGAGAAAACATATAACATTGATCCATCACTGATTGAAAATGCCATCACAGATCGCACCAAGGCTATTATGGCGGTTCATCTGTATGGTCAACCTGCTGACATGGATGCTATTAATGAAATTGCAACGCGGCACAATCTCAAAGTAATTGAAGATGCTGCTCAAGGACATGGTGCAAGATACAAGAATCATCGCGTTGGTAGTTTGGGTGATGCAGCAGGTTTCAGCTTTTACCCTACCAAAAATTTAGGGGCTGTTGGTGATGCTGGAGCGGTAACGACGAATAATGCTGAGTTAGCTGATAAAATTCGCCTTTTACGAAATTATGGTTCTCGTGTAAAGTACGAAAATGAAATTCAGGGTTATAATAGCCGACTTGATGAATTACAAGCGGCATTTTTGCGGGTAAAACTAGCTAAATTAGATGAGTGGAATGCACGGCGTGGAAAAGTTGCGGAACAATATTTGAAAACTCTGTGCGAGAATACCAATTTAACACTACCTTTTGTGCCCGACTGGGCAAAACCAGTGTGGCATTTATTTGTCGTTCGTCACCCTACGCGGTACGATCTGGAGCAGCATCTACAACAGAATGGAATTTCTACACTAATTCATTATCCAATTCCGCCCCATTTATCTGCTGCTTATAAGAGAGCAGTATGTAACTTTGATAGCTTTCCGATTACTGAACTTTTAAGCAAACAAATTCTGAGTTTACCGATCGGATCTCACATGAACGATCGACAAATTGAGGCAATAACAAAAAATTTATTAGAGTATATATAAGTGAGTGATAGTAGCCCTTTAATCAGTGTTGTAATGATTACCTATCAGCATGAAAAATATATTGCTGAGGCGATTAAGAGTGTTTTAGCACAAACCTTTAAAGATTTTGAGTTGATCATTGTTAGTGATGGATCCACCGATAAAACTGATGAAATCATTAACAGCTTTCAAGACGATCAAATTTTATACATTTATCAAGAAAATCAGGGTCCGAGTACTGCTATAAACAACGGAATAATAGCATCAAGAGGAAAATATATAGCTCTGATGTCTGGAGATGATGTTTGCTATCCGCAGCGATTAGAACTTCAGTATCAATATTTAGATAATTTCGACAAAAAAATAGTATTTTCTTGGGTTGACTTTATTAATGACGATAGTCAACCATTTATAGGTGAACATTTTGCTCAAAATTATTTTAATCATCCTAATAGAACTCGATCGGAGATATTGAATTGGTTTTTCATGAAAGGCAACTATTTGTGTGCTGTTACCGCGCTGGTAGAAAAAGAAATATTATTAGAAGCTGGTTTATTCAACTTAGCATCAATCCAAATTCAGGATTTTGATATGTGGGCTAAACTAGTTAAAAACTATGATATTTATATTGTAGAAGAAAAACTTGTTAAATATAGAATTCGCTCCGATTCCAACAATTTAAGTAGTCATCCTAGTAATTCTGTTCGGACTCTTTTTGAATGGCATCAAACATCTAAAAATATATTAGATAATATTCCAATTGAGCTTTTCAAATTAGCCTTCTCCAATCAAATAAGAAATGATAATTTTCAAATAGGTTATGAATACGAGCTGGAAAAAGCTTTCTTGTATCTGAAGCATGATCTACCATTATTTCAAAGTATTGGCACGGAAAATTTATTTAGACTTATGCAAAAAGAAGAATTTCTATCTATTGCAAAATCTAAATATAGTTTCAATCTAATTGATCTGTACAAACTAACAAAAAACACAGACATTACAAATAGTGAGTTTATCCAGCAAACTCAGTCTGAATTAGAACGATTGCAGGCTCAACTTCAAGAATCTCAATCTGGATTGAAACAATTGCAGGCTCAACTTCAAGAATCTCAATTTGGATTGAAACAATTGCAGGCTCAACTTCAAGAATCTCAATTTGGATTAGAACGATTGCAGGCTCAACTTCAAGAATCTCAATCTGAATTGGCGCGATCTCAAGCTCAATTTCAACAACCTCAATCTGAATTGGCGCGATCTCAAGCTCAGCTTCAACAATCAGAGCAATGTCTAAGAGCAATGGAAAGTAGTAAGTTCTGGAAGCTCAGAAATGCTTGGTTTAAACTCAAAGGACTTACAATTAAATAAGATGCAGCCACCATAGAAATATAGTTTTTCAAACTTGATTGACTAAGCTAAAGCTACCCCAATATAACTTAAAATAAATCATCTTTATCCTAATCAAAGCAAAAATCCAATGAAAGAAAAAACACTCAATTATACTTACACGATCGATCCTACTGCTGATACTGCTGGTGCCAAGATCCTGAATTTTGTCGGTAATCAAAAAAAAGTGTTGGAAATTGGTGCAGGACCAGGATCGATTACACATGTTTTACAAGATATTAATCAATGCAAAGTAACAGCACTGGAAGTTCATCCTGATTATATTGAAAAACTCCAAGAATTTTGTCCTGATGTGATTAGTGCAGATTTAAACGATCCACACTGGAACCAAAAATTTGCTGAAGACCAAAAATTTGATGTTGTACTGGCTGCCGATGTCTTAGAGCATTTGTACGATCCACTCGTATGTCTTAAAAATATGGCCACACTATTAAATGATCGTGGGTCTATTGTGCTCTCATTGCCGCATGTAGGTCACGCTGTTATTGCTGGTTGTTTATGGGAAGGAGATTTTGAATATGGTCAGTGGGGTTTATTAGATCGGACTCATATCAGATTCTTTGGGATCAAAAATATTCAAAGCTTAATTGAAGATGC
>JANYIT010000183.1 GCA_025358725.1 Chamaesiphon sp. GL140_3_metabinner_129_sub | reverse complement strand
GGTACCGTCAAACATTTCGTGATGCGGGGACTCAATGGCCAGCCAGATGAAATTGTCGTCGCTGATGCTTATGTATCGGCGATGCCTGTGGATGTGATCAAAACGCTGATGCCTGAGCCGTGGCGGGAGATTGAGTTCTTCGAGAAAATGCAAGAGTTGGAAGGTGTACCAGTTATTAATCTACACTTATGGTTCGATCGCAAGTTGACAGATATCGATCATCTGCTCTTCTCTCGATCGGATATTCTCAGTGTTTATGCTGATATGAGCGTAGCTTGTAAGGAATATGCAGATCCCGATAAATCTATGCTAGAACTGATTGTTGCTCCAGCCAAAGATTGGATTGACAAACCCGACGCAGAAATTACGGCGGCGGTGATGACAGAACTAGAACGTTTGTTCCCCCAACACTTGACTGGTGACAATCGGGCTAAGTTACGTAAATCGAAGGTCGTCAAGACACCCAGATCGGTTTATACTGCATCTCCAGGACGACAAGCTTGCCGACCCAGCCAATCTACCCCGATCGCCAATTTCTTTCTCGCTGGCAGCTACACGATGCAAGAGTATCTTGGCAGTATGGAAGGTGCCGTGCTTTCTGGTAAGCTTGCAGCACAGGAGATCGCAAATTATCAACCCGCAGTAGCAAAACCACTAGCTACTGCAATGTAGGGGATCGAGGATCGGGAATAGGGGAGTAGACAACCAAAATTTTGTCTATACTCCCAACTCCCAACTCCCAACTCCCAACTCCCAACTGTCTTGAAAAGGTGCTCTACTTGGGGAAACCCCAAGACCGCACTTTTCGCTCCCAACTCCCAACTCCCTCCGCAATGTTGCAACTGGAAAAGTCCCTACCGATCATGACAATGCTGGCATCGACCGAGGAATCATATGAACTCTGTCGCCAAATAACTGCTGAATACGGCAAAACCTTTTATTTGGCAACACTACTGATGTCAGTCCCTAAGCGGCGGGCGATTTGGGCAATTTATGCCTGGTGTCGCAATACTGATGAATTAGTCGATGGGGCAGATGCAGATGAGACTACTCCAGCTACGCTCGATCGATGGGAAGCTCAGTTGGAAGAGATGTTTAGGGGCAATCCAACGGATAATTGTGATGTGGCGTTGGTCGATACGATCGCCAAATTCCCCGATTTGGCGATTCAGCCGTTTCGGGACATGATCACCGGACAGCGGATGGATTTGCGGAAGAATCGCTACTATAGTTTTGAGGAGTTGTCCCTCTACTGTTATCGGGTGGCTGGTACCGTGGGATTGATGTCCAATGCGATCGTGGGTGTTGATAGTCGTCAATTTACCGCGCCGTGGGATTGTCATAATGTCAATATCCCGACAGAGGAAGCTGTGGCGTTAGGGATTGGCAAACAGTTGACGAATATCTTGCGGGATGTGGGTGAAGATGCCGAGCGGGGACGGATTTATTTACCGCTGGATGAATTGGCTTTATTCAACTACAGCGAGCAAGATTTACTCAATCAGGTTGTCAATGATAATTGGCGGGCGTTGATGAAGTTTCAGATTCAACGCGCTCGGAAATATTACCAACAAGCAGAATGTGGAATCAGTCGGCTCAGCCCGGATGTCCGCTGGCCTGTATGGGCAGCTTTGCTACTATATCAACAGATTTTAGACTCGATCGAGTCGAATGATTATGATGTCTTCAATCGTCGTGCTTATGTGAGTACGCCCAAGAAGTTGTGGGGTTTACCCAGTTCTTTCATTCGATCTCAGGTTAGATAGTTATTATTAGATGTCCTGATCCAAATTTTCCGAGATCCCACCTAACTAATTGAACTTTTTACCCGGTATTCTAGTCTAGTTCTAGAACACTTACTAATCGTGCGGCGATAAGTATTCACTAAATAATTCTTTACACGAGTGTTTGATTAAATGAAAAACGCGATCGAGAAGTCGGACTTTGTTCTAACTCCCTACATGAAGAGCAACGACTTTCGGGCAACTTATCAAATTTTGAATACGGTTGTTCCTTATCTATTTTTATGGTTTCTGGCCGTTAAAGCTGCTGCTATTTCACTCTGGCTACTTCCCCCCATCGTGATGTTGATGACGCTTTTTTCAGTGCGTTGTTTTTCTTTGATGCACGACTGTGGGCACTATTCACTTTTTAATTCAAAAAAAGTCAATCGCATCGTCGGTTTTATGCTAGGTGTCATTAATGCTATCCCTCAATACCCTTGGTCGAGAGGTCATGCATACCATCACAAAACCAATGGTGATTGGGAACGGTATCGAGGGCCAACTGGATTGGCTTCTACTGAAGAATTTGCACAGCTTAGTCCGTTGAATCAAAAGTTGTATGAATTGCGGATGCATCCATTGATGTCTATTCCTGGAGGGTTTTTCTACCTTGCAATCAAACCAAGACTCTCACTTATCTTAGGAATACATGGCTTCATCGGTCATCTCTTTACTTACTTGAAGGAAAATTCTGACATAAAGTTGTCGAAAATATTCTCTTCTTATAAGTCTAGAAATTGGTACACGACGGCTGAGTTTTGGGATTTACTCTTCAATAATATTTGTGTAGTGAGCGGCTGGATTATCCTCAGCCATTTTTTGGGAGTGGGATTCTTCTTGGGTATTTACTCGATCGTGTTGACTTTTTCTGCGGCAATCTTTCTTTTGGTCTTTTTTGTACAGCATATTTTTGAAGGTACTTATGCTCACAAAACAGCAGGTTGGAATTATCTCGTTGGTGCGCTTGAAGGTAGTAGTTACTTGGAGTTTCCACCAATTTTAAAGTGGTTTACGGCTGACATTGGCTACCATAATATTCATCATCTTTCCGAAAGAATTCCTAATTATAATCTTGAAGCTTGTCATCAAGAAAACATTCACCTACTCTCGCAGGTGAAAACACTTAGGATTAGCGATATACCTGGTTGCTCAAAGTTTATTTTGTGGGATTCTGCCACAAATAGTCTCATATCAATTGAATCATTTCGTCAACGGGATCGATTTAAAGTACGGACACAATGCCACCCCCAATCTATTTCGCTGGGAATAGAAAAACTTCAGCAAGATTAAATGGCGTTGCTGGATGTGAGTATGAAATTTAGGGTAGGGGTAATGTTTTATAAAGTAGGAACAATTCATAAATTGTCCCTACTTCTTACTATCGATCGATCTTAGATACTACCGTGAGTACGGTACCATTCGATCGTATTTGTCAAGCCTTCTTCAATATTGACCTGTGCTTTAAATCCAAAATATGCTTCAGCTTTTTGTGTATCTAAACAGCGACGAGGTTGACCATTTGGTTTGTCAGTTTGCCAGACAATCTCACCTTCATATTTCATTAATTTACAGATTAAAGTAATCAAATCTTTAATCGTAATTTCATAGTTAGTTCCTAAATTTACTGGGTCTTCTCGATCGTAATTAGTAGTCGCGATCGCAATCCCTCTGGCAGCATCATCTACATAGATAAATTCGCGGCTGGGACTACCGTCACCCCAAACTTGAATCTGTTTATCTCCAGCAATTTGGGCTTCATGTACCTTCCGAATTAAGGCTGGAATTACATGAGAACTTTCGGGCTTAAAGTTATCTGCAGGACCATATAAGTTGACAGGTAATAGATAGATTCCATTAAATCCATACTGCTGACGGTATGATTGTAATTGAACTAAGAGAGCTTTTTTAGCGACACCATAAGGCGCATTAGTTTCTTCAGGATAACCATTCCAGATATCTTCTTCTTTGAATGGTACCGGGGTAAATTTAGGATAAGCACAAATTGTCCCCACGCAGACAAATTTGGCCACCCTAGCTTGATAAGCTGCATGAATAAGTTGGGTACCCATCATCAAATTATCATAAAATAATTCGGCTGGTTTAATTTGATTTAAACCAATCCCCCCAACATGTGCGGCCAGATGAACGATGATATCTTGGTTTTGGACTGCTGTATGGCAGTTTGCTAATACTCGCAAGTCACAATCAGCGGATCTAGGGACGGTAATATTTACAGGATTAGCACCTTGAGCAACGAGTTGACTAATAACTTGTTGTCCGAGGAATCCAGCCCCTCCAGTAACGAGAATACGCTTGGCGGATAGATCTAACTTTGTCATAAATTCTATTAATATATAGTTATCCAAATATTACCTGTAAAGGCTAGTACTCAGTAATGATGCCTGAAATTTATAGCATCAAGTTCAAGCCAAACTTAGATGGTGGACAATGCCCACCATCTACATCTATTCACTTTCAACTTTCAACTAATCATGCATAGTTGCTAATGCTTGACGAACGATCGCAACATCAGGTAGTGTTTCTTCACCTGCATAATTAGGCGACTTTAGTCCGAGGGCATGAAGATCGGTATCGACCATCAAGTGAACTAATTCAGTGAAAGTAACTGATGGTTTCCAGCCAAGTTTTGTTGTCGCTTTAGTAGGATCGCCGATCAGTAATTCTACTTCAGCAGGGCGCAAGTAACGAGAGTCAAATTCAACGTAATCTTTCCAATTGAGATTGACATAATCGAAAGCGACAGTTAGGAATTCATGGATCGCATGTGTTTCCCCAGTCGCAATCACATAATCGTCTGGCTGCTCCTGTTGCAGCATCAGCCACATGGCGACAACATAATCTTTCGCATAGCCCCAATCGCGTTTGGATTCGAGATTACCTAGATAGAGTTTATCCTGTTGCTTCGCCATAATTCGGGCAATCGCCCGGGTAATTTTGCGAGTAACAAAGGTTTCACCACGACGGGGGGATTCATGATTGAATAAAATCCCGTTGCAGCCGAAGATATTATAGGATTCGCGATAGTTAATAGTTTGCCAGTGCGCGAAAAGTTTACCGCAAGCATAGGGGCTACGGGGATAGAATGGAGTAGTTTCTGATTGCGGTACTTCTTGAACTAAGCCATACATCTCTGATGAGCCAGCTTGATAATAGCGAACTTGAAGTTTTGTCCGCTGTTCATAATCGCGAATGGCTTCTAGCAAACGAAGTGCGCCCATCGCCACTGTATCGACTGTATATTCGGGCGCGTCAAAACTAACCCGCACATGGGATTGAGCACCAAGATTGTAGACTTCGTGGGGTTGAGTAAGTTCTAATAAACGGCGTAGTGTTACCCCATCGGCTAAGTCGCCGTAATGGAGAAAGAGTTTTGCGCCAGGTACATGAGGATCTTGATACAAATGTTCGATCCGATCGGTATTAAAAGTCGATGTCCGACGAATAATGCCATGCACTTCATAGCCTTTTGATAGCAGAAGTTCGGCTAGGTAGGAGCCATCTTGTCCGGTGATTCCAGTGATTAATGCACGTTTTGTTTCAGTCATTTTAGCAGTTATCTATTAAATCGCTAGGTTTGAAGTCCCCTATCATCATTGTGTCCCAATTGCGGTTACAGTCTATCAGCAAACGCCCGGTAGCTGCTCTCCACAATCGTCGATCGTCAATCGTCTACTTTCAACCTTTCTCTGTGAGCCGCTATGCCAACAGTACGCAGGGTAAAACTTTCAACTTTCAGCTTTCAACTTTCAACTAAACTTAGTATGCCCCATTATTTTTAGTCATTACCGTTAATAGTACAGTTTTGAGTATAATACGCAGATCTAACCAGAAGTTACGACGTTTGACATAGCTGACATCAATGCGAACTCGTTGGGCATAGGGGATATTATTCCGACCGGAAACCTGCCATAATCCAGTAATACCAGGCCTAATCGTTAATACTCGATCGATCGCCGCACCATAACGCTCGATTTCTTCAGGTACAAGCGGACGCGGACCAACTACGCTCATTTCCCCTTTGAAAACATTGATAAACTGGGGAAATTCGTCTAGATTGGTGATCCGAAGGAATTTACCAATTTTGGTGATGCGGGGATCTTCCTTAAGCTTAAAATTTTCTGAAAATTCCTGACGGAGATCCGCAGATTGTGCCATCATTTCAGTAAGGAGTCGATCGGCGTTGGGCACCATCGTCCTAAACTTAATACAACCAAAGTGTTGATGGTTCTTGCCGACTCTTTCTTGGATGTAGAAGACCGATCCTGAGGAAGTACAAGCGATAGCTATAGCTAAGAGTAGATAGAGTGGGGCACACAACACCAGTACTGAAAATGAGAAGATAATATCAAATAGCCGTTTAGCAAAATCGCTAGACTTGCGATGTGATATTGTCCTGTGGGCTGAAGACTGGACTGATGCACTTACAATCGTTCGTCTGGTTGCGGTCATTTTACTCCTCAATTTCACTCTATCACCAATATTCCCCAGATTATCTAGAAAAGATCGTTCTTCCCTATTAATTCCACACTTTTAAGTCAGCTAGACTTCACCATATTTTGGTTGAGTTCCCGATTTCCACTTGTGATAGTAGCGATCGACTAAACTCAGGTATTGCGATCGAAATACTGAAGTTGCAAAACCTTCAGCGTGAGCGCGAATCTGCTCGGCTCGAAACTGCTGGTGATAAGTTTCAAACGTAGAGATAGCAGTCAGGATTGCTGCTGTTGTTTGAGCAGTAAATAGTATTCCTGTACCATTTTTTGGGTGAGATCGAATGTCCAAGACAGTTTCAGCAGCACCACCAACCCCATAAGCGATAACTGGTGTACCACAAGCTTGGGCTTCTACCAATACGATACCAAAATCTTCGCAGGCTGCATAGACAAATGCTCTGGCGCGAGATAAATAATCTTGGACGACGGCGTTGGGTTGAGATCCTAAGATTTTGACGTTAGGTTTCGCAATTTGTTGCAATTTTTGAAATTCGGCTCCCATCCCAATGACTACGAGGTTTCTACCATTTTGATTAAATGCTTCAACAATCAGGGCAACTTGCTTGTAGCCCACAAGACGGCAGACAGTCAGATAAAAGTCTTCTTTCTGAGCATTACAGGTAAATCTGTCGATATCTACTGGGGGATAGATGACATCCGCCTGCCGACGGTAACATCGCCAAATCCGGCTGGCGGTAAAATGGGAGTTGGCAATAAAATGGTCTACCCGATTCGCTGATAAGACATCCCACTGGCGCAATTGATGCAAAAGATAGCGGGTAAATATGCCTGGGATGCCATGTCCGAGTCGGCTTTGGTGTAAATAGTCAAAAGTCAGATCCCAAGCGTAACGCATGGGCGTATGGCAGTAGCAGAGGTGCAATTGCTGAGGGGTGGTGAGGATGCCTTTGGCAACAGCATGGGCGGAGGATAAGATCACATCATAATGCCGTAAGTCTAATTGTTCGATCGCGATCGGCATTAGCGGTAAATATTTTTGCACACCACCTTTTACTCCAGGCAAGTTTTGGAGGAAGGTGGTACCAATTTTGCGGTGGTAGAGGTAACTATCTGGATTTGTGGATTCAAAATCAATCAGAGCGTAAAGATCGGCATCAATGCAATCTAAGATTTCCTGTACTACCAATTCTGAACCCCCAGTGGCTTGAGGTGTTAGCCATTCATGCACTAGTGCATAGTTCAAATCTGAGGGAAGTTTCGGTGCTGTAAAGGTTGGCGAGAAAGACATTAAGCTTGGTGGTAGATCGGTGATCACACCTAAATTTAGCAGAATTCTGAACTATGTTATGAATATTTCAATCCAATTTTTGATCACCAAGGCTCGATCGAAATCTGGTTGATTGAGATAAATTGATTGTAAGTTATTTAAGATCCGCAGGAGGATTTGGCGATTGGTGACTGGTTGGAGGATTTCTGGGGGTAGCACGGGGATGTCCTGTTGATAGATATTCATCAATTTTTGCCGACAGTCTTCAATGAACAATATTTCACCTCGATCGAAGACATCTACAAATATCTCGGCATCTTCAATGTTGGGACGGATTAAAAAATGTCCTGGCATTCCAATCCCTACCATTGGAAAATCAATTTGTTTGGCGATGTCGAGATAAATTACTGCTAAGGTAATCGGAATTCCGGTGCGTCGATCGATGACATCATTGAGGAAGCTATTACAGGGGTTGTAATAGTCATGTTCGTTACCATGAAATTTGAGGTCTGTATATAAATATTGATTGATAGTTTGAATTACTTTCAAAGGATATAAAGTTTCGGGCAATCGTTGAGCTACTTCTGCACTCATCAATCCTAGAGCTTTCAGGTATCGATCGATATCTAGATCGGGATACTCAATTTGGGCAATATATAATGCGGCTTTTGATAAATCTATTTCTCGATCTTCTCGATCAATCTCAACTAAAAATCGATCTAGGGGATTATTCATATGTGCTATAACGATTAAATTTAATTAGCCTTCAACTTTTCAGCAAGCTCATGGCATCGCTTTCAACTTTCAATTTTCAACTTATAACGACCCAAATCTTTTCCAGAACCATATTTCCAAGCTTGGAAAAGTTGCTGGTAATGATATTGTTGTTGTGGTGAGAGTTGGGTAAGTAATGGGTTAAGTAATTTGCTAAGTGGATCGAGTCCACTATATATACCTAGATTGATATAGTTAATTAACCAATCAAGTAATGTAATCATACCAACATGTGGAACAACGGGGATTACTGCTGGTAGATTAGTAATTGAGGTTTGAAATAGCGTACGAGAGAGGGCCGGAAATTGGACGACATCCTGAAGAAAAGGACGTAAAATATCATCGCCTAAATGTTCCATCGATCGAAATACCGCCGCTAATAAATTATTGATTTGATCTGGATGAACTTGTTGCTCAATCCCGACGCTCATTGCGCGTTGAAACATCCAGGTAACAGCAATATTTGGTTGATAAGGTTGTAATAACTGGAGATCTTGATTACTAAGTGCATCTGCTTGGATCGCCATTTCAATCCCACTCGTTAATCGAGACAAGTGCCGAATCATTGATCCAAATCCGCCGAAACTAACTGGAGATTGACTCCCACTACTATCACCAATTAATAATACTCGCGCCCACGGTGTTTTGAGAGGACTATCGCGATAGGATGGAAAGCAGCCAAATAGACATCGCTGAAAATTTAGTTGGGCTAATTCTATATTTTGATATGTAGGCAATAACCGCAGGTATTCATCAAACAGAAATTCTAGACTAAACCTGTCGGGGTGTGCATCCAAGTAGGTAAATAGATAAGTGGTGCGTCCATCACGAGCGGGAAATGCTTCCCAAAAGTACTGACATTGATTTTGGATCGGGGTAATCGCCGCAAAAATATCTCCTGTCTGATTCTGCTCAAATCCTGTCGCACAACTTCCGACTACCAGACAAATTCCTTCCGGCTTTTTACCAGCTCTAGCTTGGGCAGCTAGGGGTGAAAAATGTCCCATCGCATCGATAAATAATTTGCTAGTTAATTGCCCTTCCCCCAGACCAATTTCTACCCCATTCGGGTGAATCTTGACTCGATCGCATGAGGTAAACTCTAATAACTTACCGCCATGCTTCAAAAACTTTGCCTTGAGCGTTGCGAGTAAGTAAACTGGGTCTACCCCAATATTCAAGACATCCCGCACCCAAATATCCGGTGTATTGGGAAAAGAGATCCTGGTGGGATTATATTCAGAAGCGATCGCGATTGCTAATTCCGCCTCAGATAGTAATTCCAGCTCCACCAATACCATCAATTCTGCACGAGAGATTTCCACTCCTGCGCTCTCCCTTTCAACTCCCCCCGCTCAATCACAGCTACACTGAAGCCCCGCTGTTGCAGAGCCGCTGCGAGGATAATTCCCAGCGTACCACCCGCGATCGCAATCTCCACATCAGTGGTTTTTAAATACTCATCGCTCGAAACGACCATTTCCCGTTGAGAAATCTGTCCCTGACGTAAATTGTGCCACATTCGATCGACTCGTTCGAGATTGGCAAAGGTATCAGCAGGAAATTTGGCAGCCATGTCAGCAGCGATCGGCATAGAATTAGAGCAGAGAATTACTCACTATGGTAAATCATATGGATACTCAAGCTCAGGCACAATTACTGCTAAAAATCTTAATCGGTGTAGCTTGGCTCGATGGTGAAATTCAACCAGAAGAACGCATATATCTATCGAAAGTTGCCCAGGCTCATCATCTCGAACATGATACTGAGGTTGAGCCATTATTAACTAGTACGATGAAAGTTACCACCACAGAATGCGAGCAGTGGATTCAAGAATATCTGGGAGATCGATTGATCTATGATGACGATGGGCTGATCGAAGCGATTAGCGGCTTAATCTATAGCGATGGGGAGGTGGCGATCTCTGAAGCAACACTGTTGATGAATATTCAATCAGAACCTGCTGTAGCACAGCAACAGCCAGCAGCATTGATCACCAAAATTCAGCAGCTTTATCGGCAGGCTTTAGGTTTGAGGCTTTAGGCGTTTGGAGCAACGATGCTCACTCCTTCCACCCTTTCTTGATCAGTCCCCAGTTCTCCAATCCCTTAGCATGACTCATTCCTTATCCAAGCGCGATATCTTGTCTCAGTTGCAGGATATCTTCACTGGTGAAACCTGCCTATATATTCTCAAACGATCGATTCAAGCACTGCTTACCCTATTTTTGGCTTCGATTCTATGTTTTGCAATTATTCAGTTATCGCCGGGTAATTTCCTCGATACACTCAAGCAAAATCCTAAAATTACGCCCCAACGGATTAAGGAGTTAATGGAGCAATTTGGATTGAGCGATAACAAAGATTTTCCAACTTTAGTCGGTCAGTATTTTAAATGGCTGGGGCAGGCTGTTCAGGGAAATTTAGGATTGAGTATGCTCTACTTCCAGCCAGTTACACTACTAATTGGACAAAGGATTAGAGCAACATTAGAACTAGCGATCGCCTCACTGATTTTAACATGGGCAATTGCCATCCCCTTGGGAATTATTGGAGCTGTAAATCAAAATAAATTTATCGATAAATTCTTGCGAGTTCTTAGTTATACAGCTCAAGGATTTCCCAGCTTTGTCACAGCCTTATCTTTATTAATTATTGCCCAAATTTGTTCGCCACTTTTACCTGTCGGCGGTAGAACAAGTATCAATCACGAAGAGTTATCCGCGATCGGTAAATTGTTTGATATCCTATGGCATATGATTTTACCGACGATTGCGCTTACAGTTACGGGGTTTGCAGGATTGCAACGAATTACTCGTGGAGAATTATTAGATGTCTTGCGGCAAGACTATATTCAAACAGCCAGAGCAAAAGGTTTATCAGAAAATCGTGTAATTTATGTCCATGCACTGCGGAATGCCATTAATCCACTAGTCACCTTGCTCGGTTTTGAATTTGCTAGTTTACTTAGCGGTGCTTTTATCGCTGAATTTTTCTTTAATTGGCCCGGATTAGGTAAATTAATTTTAGCAGCAGTAACGGCAAAAGATCTTTATCTGGTCATGGGTAGTTTAATGATTGGGGCAATTATGTTGATAGTAGGCAACTTATTTGCCGATCTACTGCTCAAATTTGTCGATCCACGCATTAAATTAGCAGATCTAAAATAATGCTTGATGTTGCTCTAGTTTGTCAATCGATGTTAACACCTCTACTAATGAATCGATCGTTAGATGAGGGCAATAATCCAATCCTGGAGGTTGAAGATTACCATACTCAGATTCAGTCCGTTTGACTTGAATGGTATACATCCCTAGTTGACGTGCCCCAAAAAAATCCTTGCGGGGATTATCACCAATATAAACACTAAACTTTGGATCTATCTTGAGTTGCTCCAAAACTAATTGAAATGGAGCTGTACTTGGTTTCCAATTTTCTCGACCTAAACTATCGGAAAAAACTACAGCATCAAAAAAGTCATCTAAGCCTAAAGCTGACCATTTTTTTTGTTGGACTTCTAGATAACCATCACTTACCAATCCAATTTTATATGATGGTGAGAGAGCTTGGAGTAACTCGATCGATTCAGAAAAAGGACTAATTTTCGGCAGATGTTGACGATAGATATCGAGCAACTCAGCGACAATTTCTGGTCGATTAATATCATTAATTGTTAACCATCGATCGAAAGTGTTATTCCTAATTCCTGCGTTATAAAGACTGAATAACGTTGCATAGCCTTTTTCTTCACTAATTCCTAAATTTAATGATGCCCAAGCCGCAACTGCTTTGAATCCACTCAAGACAAAATCTCTTTCAGAATATAGCGTATCATCGAGATCAAAAATTATTGCTTTTAGTTTATTCATCTAGTTCTAATCTGCTCAGTTTTTTAATGAGAAAGAAATCTCATCAGCCTTGACAAAAATGGCATCATCATAACGTAACATTGCTAATCCATCTTCCCATTCATCGATCGCAACCTTAGGATTTTCGCCGCCAAATGATTGCATCAGCCAACTAGGAAAGTCCGCTCCAGCTCGATAGGATAAAGGATAACCACCACCAAAGCGAGGGTTGATTTCGATAAAGATGATCTCACCATCTGACTGTAAAAAACATTGCAACGTAATACACCCGATCGCGCCTGGTAAAGATTCAACTACCTGTTTTGCTGCTGCAATTAAAGTGTGATTTTTCACAGTGATACCTTTACTGATTTCCCCTGCCCTAGTTTCAATTCTTAATCTAGGTACAATCGAGATAACATTGCCTTGAAAATCAACTAAGATATCGATCGTATATTCTTCACCGATAATGAGCTGCTGAATAATGGCATCTTCTACATTTTTCAAATAAAAATCTAGCTCTAATTTACTTTGGACATAGTGTAGTCCAACGCTAGAACTACCAGTATCTGGCTTGACAATTAGTGGAAAATTTAGATCTTTAATTTCACTAGATTCATATATTTTCGGTGTTTTCACTCCAATGTCTCTAAAGAAGATACTTGTCTTCTTCTTGCTATAACAGATCTCATTTGTTGTTGCTGATGAGATCAGCAAAGTAACTCCAATATCGCTAAATTGCTGTTGATGAAGTGACAGAAGATGCAGCTCTGTATCAATTAATGGAATGAGTAGATCAATTTTATGTCGATCGCAAATATCGAGTAGTTTCTCGATATATGTAGGATCGTCAATTCTCGGCACAAGCTCGGCTGTATCCGCCAGAAAAGAAGCTGGCGCACTTCTCTTCAGATCCGCAGTAATTATTTTACCAGTGATATTAGATCGCTGCATTGACTGGCGAAAAGCTTTCAATAGCTCAACTCTTCTACTGACACTTGTTAATAAAACATTCATTAATATTATTAATCTTAATAAATTTTCGATTGGATGTAGATATTTAATTGAGGAACTTTGTTTGGAGCATTCTCGATCAATAAAATATAAATTAATAGCAACTATTCATCAGATATTTTTATTGATAAGCTATACTGTGCTTAGCAAAAATACGATCTAGATATTATTCAAAAGTTCAACTAACAATACTAGCACTATCTCGATCTTTCAGGTGATTAGATTGATTACTTTATTCCTGAAAGTCAATATAGCAGATGATTGTAGCTGTAGCTAGTTTATTTTAACTTGCAAGATAAATTGCTGACTGAAAATGTTGAGATGTCGAGAGTTTAGCTACAAATTCGAGCAGTAATATAATTGCGACCTAATCGCAATTATATTGGATAATTATTTTCATTTGAAGGATTAAATATCGGTTGATTACCGCTTCATCATTAAAATTGATTGCAGTTACTTGCGAATTATAATAATTATCGTTGATATCGCATACCAGGTAATTGCGTAACTAAACCAAGCAATTCTAACTGAAGCAGTGTACTAGAAACCGTCGCTGCTGGTAGTTTTGATTTAGACACAATCTCATCGAAACTAGTTGGTAGGCTAGTTATTAGCAACCAAACTTGATGGAGATCTGGATCGAGATCAATTGAGGGTTTGGCTATTCCCAATTCTGCTCTGAGCGAAGCAGCTCTATCAATGGTGGTGTTGGCAGCAATCCTCTGTGCAGATGGGTTTTCAGCCTCAGAGAAGAGTTGTAGCTGTTGAGGGGGATCGAGTTGGGGGATGGAGGAGAGCAATTCGAGCAGATGATCTAGACCAAGGATGGGCTGTGCGCCGCGACTTAACAGCCCTAGACAACCAAGTGCGTTGGGGTTGTCGATCGAGCCTGGGAGGACATAGACATCGCGCCCAAAGTCATTGGCTTGATAGGCGGTAATCAGAGCACCAGATTTGGTGGGGGCTTCGATCACGATCGTCACGCGACTCAATCCAGCGATAATCCGATTGCGGGCAGGAAAATGAGGTCGATCGGGTGAAGTTCCAGCGACATATTCGCTGACAATTAAACCATGCTGGGAAATTTCTGCGGCAAGGGATTGATTGCGCGGTGGATAGACGATATCGACTCCAGTCCCAACGACAGCGATGGTGCGTCCGCCAGCCTCTAGACAGGCACTATGCGCCTCCGTGTCGATGCCCTGTGCCATGCCTGAGACAATTGTAAAGCCTTTACTTGCTAGCAGAGTACTAATTTTTCGCGCCCAGCGTCTACCATAATCTGAAGGATCGCGAGTACCGACGATGCCAATCGTGGGCACATCACCCTGATTTTCGGCGATGGCTACTTGCCCTCGATAGTATAAAACACCTGGTGCTGAGGGAATTTCGCTTAATAACCGAGGATAATCCGGATCGATGCGCGTCCACCAGTGAGGATTGTCGATCAAATGTGCTATTAATAACTTTTGAGGGTCAATTTGAGCACGAGTGGCGATAATTTTGGTGACTGATTGAGTGCCCACGCCATCGATGCTTAATAAAGCCTGGATATCAGCATTCCAGGCGGCTTGTAGGCTACCAAAGTGCTGATACAATCGATCGATTAAAATTGACCCAACCCCAGCAACTTGCGACCAAGCCAACCAATAATTTCGTTCTTGTGACATCAAATTTAGTCTACTTTGCTTGTGTTTATTATGCCCGCAACAGCTAGTTTTGAGATTGCGCTGGTTAGTGTTGCACTAGCAAATTACCACAAGTCGAGATTTCGATAGTTGGCATGGTAGCGATGAGTGAAGATCGGTATTTGCGAATCTACGCAAATTGCGCCACAAATCGAGATGATGAACTGTTAAAATCAGTTTAATATTAATTGATTAGGTCGATCGTCACATCTTGGATAGTGTCTAGCTAAAAGCGTCGTCGCTAATTACTATCAGTTATCAACATACTGCGGCAGGGCTGCCAGGAGTCCGAGAGGTGCGAATATGGGCGAATATCATGGCAATCAGTTTCTAGGTGGACTGATGGGATAGATTTCGATCCTCCATAAAGTAGATTACTGCAAAGAGATCCATTTAAAGTCGTCGCTAGTAAATCCAGAACACCAATTCGCAACGGATCAATCTGTGACTAAGATTAGTTTAGGGCAAAGAATTAGCAAGTATTTGGTGGCAACAGGAATCTGGAAACCTCAAATTACAATGGTGAAAACTAGTCAACTATTTTATCAACCTCGGTTCCAATGGCGACCATCACTATTACTATTATTAGTTGGTTTAGGATTGGCTATTGTCAGCGATATTGTCATTAAATCTGCATTGGAAAGTCGAAATCTAACCGCTAACTCCACTACGACAACAGCGCAACTATCATTTAATAATCCCTTGCTCGACGAGAAGTTGGCTCAATATCAACTGCGCTGTTTGCAACATGGTGTACCAGACGTGTTGATTGTCGGTAGTTCGCGAGCACTTAGAGGTGTTAATCCTCAAGTATTACGGCGCAGTTTGATCGATCGAGGCTATTCCCAGTCTAACATTTATAATTTTGGAATTAATGGGGCAACTGCACAAGTTGTAGATTTAATTTTACGACAATTATTAACGCCAAAACAGTTGCCAAAACTAGTGCTGTGGGCTGATGGTGCCAGGGCATTTAATAGCGGACGGATCGATCGAACTTATGATACGATTGCTTTGTCCGATCGCTATCGCAAGTTGGCCTTAATGTCAGGTATTAAAAATAGTACCTCGTCACTATTCCAAGTACAATCATCCTTTCAGAATACTTATCAATCGATCGATACAGCGATCGATAAACAGTTAGAGCAAGTCTCACCAGCTTACCATCATCGCGATCG
The DNA here is from genome assembly GCA_025358725.1 of Chamaesiphon sp. GL140_3_metabinner_129_sub. Taxonomy (GTDB): domain Bacteria; phylum Cyanobacteriota; class Cyanobacteriia; order Cyanobacteriales; family Chamaesiphonaceae; genus Chamaesiphon. Next base: position 4,593 of record JANYIT010000183.1, on the reverse strand, counting down.
AATCAAAACTTGGTTACAGGCTAGAGTCCCTGCCCTAATGGAGATTGCGGACAGTAGTAATTCTATTTTCAGTATCGATTCAGCCACAAGTATTAATGAGCGGGAGATCGATTTTGATGGATTTTTACCACTTGAACTAAAATTTGACCCTGCTACTTATTACCAGAAATATACTAAGGTAACTGGAGATAGTGATGGTGACTACGCTAATTTTCAATTGCTAGGTAGTCAGGATCGAGCCTTACGGCAAACGATCGAGCATTTGGCGACGCACAAGATTCCATTAGTATTTGTGAATGTACCATTATCAGATATCTATTTAGATAAATTTCGTCGCCAGCATGAAACTAGTTTCAAACAATATATGCAGCAATTGATGGACTCACATCAAATCACTTTTGTAGATATGGATGGTTTTCTAAATAAACAATACGATCGCTTTTCTGATCCCAGTCATCTCAACCAATTCGGCGCAAAGGAGGTCAGTCGATATTTAGCCCAGATGGAAACAATTCCGTGGCAAATTTTGAGATCCAAACCTATTATTAAAAATTAAATCATTTTTCTAAAGATCTGAGTATTGCTCTAAATGAAGTTCATATCACCTACCTATGCTATTTTTCTCTGCCTAACCTTGATTTTTTATTGGGGAATAGCTAGAACTCAAAATCACAAATTATGGGTGATAGTAATTTCGAGTATTTTATTCTATATCTCTTTCCTCCAAATTCAATATTTTCCAATTATTTTAATCATGATTTTGGTGAATTATTGGATTGGAAAACTATTGTTAGAGAGCCAAATTATTGAATATCAAGCAATTCAAGATCAGTTTGGCGAAGAATATTTTTATCGATGGTTGCCAAGAGGTAAACAACAGCGAAGACGAGTATTAATTAGTGGTGTGATTTTTAATATATTGCTATTAATCGCAGCTAAATATATTCCTTTTTTGTTGAGTATGTTTGCGCCACTAAATCCCTCAGGGATTCAACCTCTGGCGACATGGATGAAGACCAGTTTTCTGCCACCTTTAGGAATTTCTTTTCTAAGTTTTGAATCTGCCGCTTACCTAATTGATGTCTATAAAGGTAGTCCAGCAACGGGAAATTTGCTCAAATATGCTGCCTATAAATCATTCTTTCCTAAATTAGTATCCGGTCCAATTACTCATTATCATCAATTTGCCCCACAATTAAATAACTTACAGTTTCCCTCGATCGAACGATTGACTGAAGCTGGCTGGTTGATCGCGATTGGTGCGATCAAAAAGACCTTAATTGCTGATAATTTGGCAATATTTGTGAGGTTAATATTTGATCCTAATAATCTCGATCGAGCAGGTAGTGTCGATCTCTGGCTGGCAATTCTTGCTTATGGTTTACAACTATATTTAGACTTTAGTGGTTATGTTGATATTGTACTAGGTACTGCCATTTTATTTGGGATTAATTTACCAACAAATTTTAATTTTCCCTATCTGAGTACTAGTATCGCTGATTTCTGGCGAAGGTGGCATATTAGCCTGGGAAATTGGCTGCGGGACTATATCTATATTCCCCTCGGCGGTTCACGATTGGGATTGATCCGTACTTGCCTAAATCTATTGACACTAATGTTAATTTCCGGAATTTGGCATGGTGCCGATTGGGGCTATCTATTATGGGGCGTAATTCATGGAATGGCACTAATCATCCATCGCTTGACGCATACACTTTCAGAAAAAGTTGAGTCACTCGCATTATTTTGGCGCAGTCGGTTCGGACATATTTGTGCTTGGCTACTGACTCAACCATTTGTCTTTGTAGCTTGGATTTGGTTTCGATTGCCCAATCTCCAACAGTCTAATCTAGTATTTGCACATCTGTGGGGTCATTCGCGTGATGCTCAGTTTGCCAATAAAATCTATGTGGAAAACCTCAGATTAGCGGATAGTCAAATCTTGCTAATCTTAGTTGGGTTAATGGTGTCGATGATAGTTGCTTATACATTCGATCGATTGTTAAAATTGAATCTTAAATGGCATCTAAAATTGACATTAATACCTTTATGTCTATATATTGTCTGGTTGTTGTCTCCATCCGAAAGTCTAGCATTCATTTATTTTGACTTTTGAAGTGGCAAACTAGCCATTACCAGTATCAATAATCTCAAAATCACTAAATCATCACCACTAATCACTATTCAGTTCCGGTGGTAAAGTGAGGATACTAATAAGTTGAGAATTTTCGGCTTCTAAATCAGTTGTTTCATAGTCATCAAATTCAATCTCCCACGGAAACAATGGAGGATGTCGCTGAATTTTTGCATCGAGTTGTTTTTGAATTAATAATGGTAATCGATCTTCCACGTTCAGCACTCACTCCCAAATAGATCTAGATATTGGTTAATGTCAAAAAATGTTTATTACTGTCAGTCAATATACCAGCAGCTATCCACGCATAGTCTTTCGGTCAAGAATTGCCTGATTTAGCAAAAGAGACCTTCGTTGAAAATAAATTTGATCATGGAGATATGTTTACCCAAGATCGACATCTAAATAGTCCCGCAGCAATCTTAGCATCTGCGACCAATCTTGCTAATGGTTAAATTAATTTCTAATAATAAATACATTAAATCTGATATTAGTCTATGGGTAGTGTTCACGATCGATCACAGATCAATCTTTGTAGATGCGATGGCTAAATAAATCCCCTTAGAAATTTTATGCTAAAAAATCTAGTCTCGATCGATTCACCTAAATAATCATATTTAATCATATTTGAGATCGTTCAGATAACTCAATCGATTCTTTAGATCATCTGGCAACCCAGGTAATGCACTGTAACTGGTTAAATCTTCCTCTCACTTTGAATATACACCACAGCTAGCTGCAAATCAGGACACTCCTGGGTCATAACTAGAGCTAAATTCATCCTGTTTTAGCTAGCATAATGGTGTTATGGGTATTTGCCCGATTCAAAATCGCCAGCAGGTTTGATGAAACTAGTCGTTAGTAATTAATTTAGCGTTAGGATATGAATGAAATACCTGTGCTGTAATTCCACAAAATTCCACCTTAATGTTGGGGGAATTGCTACGATCTTGGTAAATCTAACCCTAATTGTTATCCCATCATGCTCGGTAATTTCCAACGAAGTGAATTGCGAATTGAAGTCCCCGCTACGGCGAGAATGATTCGCGATCAATTATTATTACCATCAGCTCTGACAAAATGGCTCTTTCCCCAGCAAATGAGCTTTTCCAGTCAAGATCTACTAACTGTCGGTACAAAATTTCAAACTGCTTTCGGGCCTGTTGTGGTAGGATGTCAAGTCGATCGAGTAAATTCCCAGTGTTTACGACTCTTGCTCAGTCAGGGTGTGGATGGTTATCATGAATGGTATTGGGGCGAAGGCTGGGTGCAATCTCGACTGGAAGGGATTTCATTACTCCCACTCAATCTCTATCAAACGGCGACGCTATTACGGTTGCGAGAATCACTAAAATTAGCGGCTAGAACATAGGGATGAACCATAAAAAAGGATAGGTCTAAATTTAGACCTATCCTGAACATTTTTTGAGGTAGCCGATCTCTCAGGAGTCTTGCTCCCTATCGATTACATTTTGCCCATTTGAGCGGCAACTTCAGCAGCGAAATCAGACTCTACTTTTTCGATCCCTTCACCCAAGATAAAGCGAGTGAAACGACGAACGGAGACATCTTCACCCAACTGTTTAATCGTTTGTCCGATTAATTCAGTTACAGAGATATTCTGATCTTTGATGTAAGGTTGATCCAACAAAGTCATCTCTTTGAGACGTTTGTCGATCCGTCCTTTGACGATTTTTTCCTTCATTTGGTCGGGTTTGTTGGCGATATCATCGCGTCCCATTTCGATTTCTTTTTCCTTGGCGGCGATCGCTTCAGGAATTTCATCAACATTGATATACTCAACGTTGGGACAAGCTGCGACTTGCATTGCCAAGTTCCGCGCTAGAGTTTTGAAATCTTCGTTATCTGCAACGTTTGCCGATGCACAGCCGAGTTCGATGAGGACACCAACTCGTCCACCTGTGTGGATATAGCAATCAACAGCACCTTCAGTACCCGCAGCAACTGTGTAGTTAGCCAAACGGCGAACATTGAGGTTTTCACCAATTTTGGCGATCGATTGGACGATCGCTTCGGATACTTTAATGCTACTATCAGCAGCGTAAGGCTGCTCTAATAGTGACTCAACGGTATCAGCAGTAATCGCTTGATGCGCCAAACTTTGAACCAGATCTTTGAACGCATCATTCCGCGCTACAAAGTCAGTTTGACAGTTGACTTCTACGAGTACGCCAGTTTTACCATCAGCTTGAATGAAGTTATCGACCAAGCCTTCAGCCGTTACACGGTCGCTTTTTTTTCCAGCCGCTACCATGCCCTTCTGACGTAACCATTCTGAAGCTTTGGTCAAATCGCCTTCGGTTTCACCTAAAGCCTTCTTACAGTCCATCATCCCTGCACCCGTGTTGCGGCGCAGTTCTTGAACCATCTTTGCAGTTATTTCAGCCATTTTCCTTTATCTGTGTTCGAGATGGTTGTGGGTGCGTGAATAGAAATAG
>JANYIT010000148.1 GCA_025358725.1 Chamaesiphon sp. GL140_3_metabinner_129_sub | reverse complement strand
ACGGGCACCCCTCCCAAGAGGGGATTTTTCAGAGATGGGATCGTGAAAAAAGCCCCTGTTGTTAATATCAACAGGGGCTTTTCAATTATTCGGTTGCTTCCGGCTCTCCACCTGTATCATCGCTGCTGGGCGGTGCTGTCGGGGCTTCTGGTTGAATTGCGGGTGCGGGTTGGCTTTTGGGCTGACGAGGCTCGTTCATCGTTTTCTGAAGATCCTGCATGAAGCGTTGCCAGACTCCGATAGCTTTTCCTATTTCTTCCAAGGTGGCTGCTTGGGCTGGCTGGGGAGAGAGTGCGTTGGGCAAGATCGCAGTGGAAATTACGAAGCCTAGAACAAAGAGAAAGGTTATTGATTTTTGCATGATGTTTTGCTCGATAATGGTTAGTGAATTTATTGCTGGTGGTAAAACGATCGATCCTTGAATTGATCGTTTACCATTTTGTTTGAGTTAGAGATAGATTAGTTCTTCTTTAATCTGTGGATCTAAACTATCTTTGTCCGAGTCGTTTGGATCTACAGGTACAACATCTTCGGGGATATCGGTATTGGGTGGGGTGGTGTCGGCACAGTTATCATTACTGGAAAAGTAGCAAATACGCTCTTTGAGTGGTAAGTTTTCCCAAATGATTGCTTGGGCTTTGAGCGATTGAGAAAATGTGGTGCTAATAGCGATCGCAGTTAGAGTAGCTAAAAATTTCATATCTATATTCCTAAATTTTTTATGTGGTTAGCTTAGAGTTGATTTTCGAGATAGATTAACTCTTCATTTAATAGTTGAACCAATCGTAAGTCTAGTCTCGATCGAGCAGATTCTAATCGAATGTGAAGTTGATCGATCGATACTTGATATTTGTGTTTGATGCTGGGTGAATCAGTCTGTGCAAAATAGATTGAAGGTTGCATGATTGTTATTTGAAGATATATAAATTGACAAGGGTCTGTAGGGGCGGGTTTATGCGATCAATAGCGATTGCACTAAAGATTTCATTCAAACCCGCCTAACCTACAATTAATCGATCAATTCAATTAATTAATTGCTTATATTAGTGACGATTTAATACCAAGTGCCACTTGGAGTACCAACACAAGAGCCAGCCCAGTAATCGTAGCGAATATTGCTCATATTATTGACTTTGTTATAAGAGTTGTATTGATATTTACCAACACACAAATCGTCAAAAGCAACATTGACTTCGCTAGCTTCTTCATCATATGAAACACCGCCATTTACTGATGTATCTGTTCCGAAAGAAGCACCACCGTTGAGGCTACGATGTCCATTTTTGCTGCAAACAAAAACAGAAGTACTCACGTCAAAGACCGAAACTCTGGAACTTCCACCGAACCAATACTTGCAGTGTTGATCGCCATCGCCTTGATTGATACTTCCGATCACTTGTTCGCCATCAGCGATGAGGGTTTTAGGTATATAAACTTCAGCAGCGTTAGCGAGCACAACAGATGAAATTGGTAGCGTAGCCATTGCTACTGCTGCGACTTTGTATACTAGTTTTTTAAAAGTGTGTAAATTTAGCATTGTGATTTTCTTATTTGTTGTTGGATTAGTCGATCAAGTGTTTGCAACAGTTTGATTTAGATGCCCCTGATATCAATTGTACTCAGTCGGTTTGATTTGTCTGAAAAGAAATATAGAATAAAACTTTTCGTTTCTTGTTGGTTCGATTAAGTGAGAAGCAATTCGATTTCGATTCGTTTGCTGTTGATAACAATTTAGCCTTGATAAGTTTGGGTGTAAATACACATTAACTAAAGATAGATAATTTGTTTTCTTTTGCCGATCTAAAAAGTTAGGCAAAGTTAGATCTTTTACTAATGTTAGATTTGTTAAATAATGGGTATGCTAGGTTGAGGAAGTAATGTCAAAATATTAATAGTATGCAAGTTACTACAGTTAGAGCCTCTAGATCGATCGAGATGTCCCCAGCCGCAACAATCAAGTGGCAAGCGGTACTAACAGAGAAAGGACTGGGGACTGCTGCTCAGTTATTTTCACAAATACTGGAAGTCGCGCCCGAACCGACGATGGGAAAGAATGGAACGGTTAGAAAAATAGTGACTGTTAAGTGTGAAGCGACAGCACGCAAAGCGATCAAGGGTGAAAGACTAGATAAAAGAATTTGGGAATCAATTTTCAGAGATTTGAAGCTGAATATAGGCGATTTTTTTACTGCGGCTGAATTGTATGGGGAGATTCAAAATCCGTGGGAGCTGTTATGGGATCTGGCGAAGGATGCGTCAGATCGATTGAGGGTAGTACGGAAGGGAAGTTTGGAAACTTCTGGTCTTTGTGACGGATTAGAAGGATTGAGAGGCGAGGAAGAGTTTTTGGGCACGGTGTCCAGCGGGACAAACGTATTGATCAAGATGTCTGAAGCATTGGCTGGGCACTTAATTTTGGTGGAGCAAGATTCAAATGGGCTAGTTGAGTTACTTGCGCCGTCTTGTCTGATGCTTGACTCGGAACTGAAAAATCAAGTTCAAAGACTGCCTCAATACCCACCGTCAAAGTTTCCATGTCTGATCCCTCTAACAATTGGCACTAGTTGTCTGTGGGCGGGAATTTTTGCTGAGTTGCCAGATTTTGAGTGGTTGGGCGATGCGACGCAGGGGGTATTGAAGTTGCAGATGGAACAATTGAACGATCTGTTGGAGTATGCCCAGCAAGAACAGTCAAAAGCAACTACTCAAATATTGAAATTGAGCTATGTGGTGACAGCCTCTTAGTCGTTGTTGGGTACAAATGTTTATTAAATAGAAATTAGCTGAAATCTAGACGGTGGGCAGTGTTTGTCTAGGGTATGGGAAGCGTAGTTGGCGACCCACAAACCATCTCCCAACTATTCCAAAATTAATTAGGGCTTGCTGAATTAGTCCATGGTGTTGCTCTAAAGGCTGAAATCCTTGCTAAAGGATGGTTTTGTTGCAAAGATTTTCGCTCGATCGAGGGATTCAAGCGATCGAGTACAAGGGTTTTGAGCCTTTAAGCATCAAAACCTTGCACTTGATTCGCAAAAAAAGGCTCAAAACCCCTGCAGTGAATGCCTTGCTGAGATCTTCAG
>JANYIT010000140.1 GCA_025358725.1 Chamaesiphon sp. GL140_3_metabinner_129_sub | reverse complement strand
ATTGTTGCGGCAATTGTCGCCATCAACGTGGACATCGTTGCTATAATAGCCGATCGCCCCTGAATGGCTTTAGAGTCACTCCTGACGGCTTTTGTCCAGCTTTTGAATCGAATTAGACTGTAACAATTATTTGAGGGGTTGCGGAGATCTACCCACCCCGCCCTACGGGCACCCCTGTCTTGTCGGTTTTTTATTCTGGGGGAACCCCAGAATAAAACCGCCGCTCCTTGGAGGGGATTTTCCACCATCCACCATCTACTATGCACTATCCATCATCCACGATCGATCGACCCTTAATTATTGCCGGAAAAACCTTTAACTCGCGGCTGATGACGGGTACAGGGAAATATCGCAGCATCGCTGAGATGCAACAAAGCATCATTGCTAGTGGTTGTGAGATAGTTACTGTCGCCGTGCGGCGAGTACAGACAAAAGCCGCAGGACATGAAGGCTTGGCAGAAGCGATCGATTGGTCTAAAATTTGGATGCTGCCGAATACTGCTGGTTGCGAAACCGCTGAAGATGCAGTGCGCGTGGCGAGATTGGGACGGGAAATGGCAAAGTTATTGGGACAAGAAGATAATAACTTCGTCAAATTGGAAGTGATTCCCGCAGGTAAATATCTCTTACCAGATCCGATCGGTACCCTCCAGGCTGCCGAACAGCTCGTCAAAGAAGGCTTTGCCGTACTCCCATATATAAATGCCGATCCACTCCTCGCCAAGCGGCTAGAAGAAGCTGGATGCGTAACAGTTATGCCATTGGGTTCGCCGATCGGTTCGGGACAGGGCATTAGAAATCTCGCGAATATCCAAATCATCATCGAAAATGCCAAAGTCCCTGTCGTCGTCGATGCGGGGATCGGTACCCCCAGCGAAGCTGCTCAAGCGATGGAACTCGGTGCAGATGCGCTTTTGATCAATACGGCGATCGCCTGTGCCGAGAATGCGCCATTGATGGCTCAGGCGATGGGTTTAGCTGCTGTATCGGGACGTTTAGGCTATCTCGCAGGTAGAATTCCGATCTCGAAATTAGCCGCAGCCAGTTCGCCTCAAACAGGAATAATTAACTCACCGTCTAGTAGCAAACCAAAGTAAACCTGATAATTCCGCTTGATTTGAGAGATTTAAAACCCCCCTGACTAGTAATAGTCAGGGGGGTTTTGTGTAGAAAGACTTTAAATGCGTTGGTGTAGCCGCTCAGAGAGAAGAGAACTGTCTGCTTAATATAAAGAGACTCAATCTAAACAATTTGCAACTTTGTCTATATTTTGTTACAATAGTTAATATAAAGCAACAATTTGCTTTAATTAGATCAAAAAAATAAGAATTGACGATCTCAAAGCTTGTACTTCGTCTCACGAAGACAGACAGATAGCCTGGAGATTGAGGATATAAATTTTGAAGGCGATAGACAATGAATACCGATGAGTTGCTTAGGCAATATGACAATGGAGAGCGAGACTTTATTCTGGCTAATTTATCGGATGCATGTTTAACCGAAAGATGTCTGGCGGCAATTAATCTGAGCCAGTCTCATCTGGCTAATGCTAACCTATCGGGATCAAACTTGCAGTGTGCGAATTTGTCAGCAGCAGTTTTGACAAGAGCAACATTATGGCGATCGAATCTCAATAGTGCTAGTTTGATGTCAGCTAATCTCAATGAAGCTAACTTAATCCGAGCTACCTTGGTGGAGATTGATGGTAATGGAGCATCCTTGAGGAAGGCAGATTTACGATTGGCAAATTTACAAGGTGCTAATCTGAGTCAAGTTAATCTCGTCGGTGCAGATTTGCGATACGCCGATCTGACTGGAGTCAATCTGACAGGTGCGAATTTGAGTAGAGCTAATCTCACTGGAGCGAAACTAACTCACGCAGATCTGCGAGGGGTGATGCTCTGTCATGCAATTTTTGAGAATACAGATATCAGTGATGTTTCTTTGATAGATGTAGATTTGAGCCAAGTCGATCTCCGTCATGCAATTTTGAAATAAACACCCAAAAATCAAAGATAGCGGCAATTCATGAATTGCCGCTATCTTTGATTTTGCTCAGCTCTCAAGCTTAACCCACTAATTGAGAGAGAGTAGCGAGTAATTCTTGTTCCTTAAATGGTTTGGAGAAGTAGCTGCTGGCACCGAGATTCATCGCAATTTTGCGGTGCTTATCACCACTACGGGAGGTGAGCATGAGGACAGGGATGTTTTTGAACGGAGGCAGCCCTTTGACTGTGGCAAGGAAGCCGTAGCCATCCATTCGAGGCATTTCCACGTCACAGATTACGGCTTGAGCCTGGAGACCAGCTTGAAGTTTTTCGATCGCCTCTTGACCATCTTTTGCCTGCTCGACTAAATAACCTGCTTTTTCGAGGGTAAGTGCGACAAAGCGGCGGACATTGATGGAGTCATCTACGACTAAAATTCGGGGTTTTTGAGCGGGAGCTGCTGGATTAGGGGTAGACGGGTGGGAGTCGGTAGTCAAAAAGCTGAGCGCGGGACTAACTGTGGCTGAGGCAAAATCGCCATCAATCCACCGAATGAACTCGATCGCATCGACAAGTGGGACAATCCGACCATCACCCAGAATCGTACACCCAGTAAAGCCAGGGGGCATTTTGATATTACCTTGGGGTTGACGAATGGTGACTTCTTGTTCACCCCAGAATCGATCGATTTCTACCGCAACTAGATCCTGTCCTTGATCGATCATCAAGACAGTTGGACAGTTGATCGTCGGGAGGTTGGATGTGGCTACTTGGGGATTGAAATTGGGAATTCGCAAGTAGTTTGTGGGTTGAATCAATCGGACGGTGAATTCTTCCCATTGCAACATCTTTTGTCCGGCAGTACTGATGATTTGCTCGGAATTGAGCAGGATAATTTCTTCGACAATGTTGCTCGGAATTGCCAGCCAGAGACCGTTTACTTCTACGAGGAGAACACGGACGACGGAAAGGGTAAAAGGCACGGTAATCGTAAAAGTACTACCTTTATCCAGCTTGGTATCAACAAAGATATCACCCCGCAACGATCGAATGTTGGTGCGGACGACATCCATGCCTACTCCACGTCCAGAAAGATCTGTAACTTTGTCGGCAGTACTAAAACCTGGCTCGAAAATCAGATCGATCAGTTCGCTATCTTTGAACTTAGCGATTTCTTTGTCGTCAATGCCCATTTTTTTGACTTTGGCGCGGATCTTATCAAGGTCGATACCGCCACCATCATCTTTAATGGTGATGACGGTTTGATTGCCGCGATAGGTGGCACTGATTTCGATCGTTCCGGTGTCTGATTTCCCGTTAGCACGGCGAGTAGCACTTGGTTCGATGCCATGATCGAAAGCATTACGGACTAGGTGCATCAAGGGATCGTTGAGAGCTTCGAGAATACTCCGCTCGACTAGGGTGGTGCCACCTTTGAGCTGGAGATTAATTGGTTTGGCATGTTCGATTGAGAGGTTGCGAATCGCTCTGGGAAAGCGATTGAATAGTTCAGAGATCGGTCGCATCCGCACTTGAGTTAAACCCGTTTGGAGTTGCTTGGCGGTACGATTGAGATCGCGGTTGGTGCGTTCGGTATCATTGAGCTGGAGATCGAGGTCGGTAGTAATTTCTTCGACTTGGACAATCGTGTCCATTACTTCCTGTGAGAGTACGTGAAGTTCACTATATCGATCGAATTCGAGCAGGTCAAATTCACTGGTAAAATTGCTAGCTAAACTACTTGGCTCCTGCACCCAAGTTGCTTCAGCATCTTGCGGGGTTTCTTCGATTTTGCTGTCATAAGCTTCTCTGAGCCTAAAGTTGGACTGTTCTAGTTGTTTGACTTTGAGTTGGAGATTGACAACTAACTGGCGGAGTCCCTGGAGATGGAGATTTAAGCCATTTCGATCGATCGTCAGTTCACCAAATAAATCACCAATTTCTTCCAATTGCTTGGTGGCAACACGGATGGTTTGTTCGGCAACTTGAGTTGTAGACTTGGCACTAGTTGATGTATTTTCTTGGTCGGATGGTAGATCATCAATCAGTTCTGGTGCGGCATCCAGTGCATTGAACAGATCTGCTGCTTCTTGTGCTAGATAGTCTACTTTCGACTTGGGCGTAATTTTGAAGACTGCGGAGGAAATCTCATCATCAGGAGCAACTTCAGAGAGGAAGCCAGACAAGGCAGATAATAGCTCGGGTGCATCGGTGTCGAGCGAGAGATCGCCACTGAGATCCAACATTTCAAAAGCATCGATCTCTTCATCTGCGCCTACTTCAGATGTCATCGTAGTTCGCAGGTGGATATCACCAGAATCTTGTTCGTTGGTATCGAATTCATCCAACTCACTACTGTCGGTGATTGTCGAAAAGGCTGGAGAGATCGGATCGCTAAAAATAGTAAAAGAATCTGCTAAAGTTTGGAAATCGTTGGCACTAGCATTGTCACCAAATGACACAGCATATTCAATCCCCGATTCTTCCTCGCCACCTAAATCGGCAATAGTTAAGGGTCGATCTATTGTAAAGTCATTGAGGTCGATCGAGTCACGAAGATTGGATGAGTCGGCTTGAAGATCGAGGCTACTCCATTCTGGGATTGTCTCTGCTTCGGAAATATTGATAATTCCGGACCCTGGTAGCTCGATCTCGCCAGGTAAATTGGCAGTTTGACCGATTAAGACCATCGCCTGAGTACGTCGCCAAGCTGCTAACGCTAGCGATGCGATCGATCGCACCTGATGCGGTTGTGCTGTTAAGTGTGTCAGTACAGACTGACATAAATTCCCCAAAGCAGGTAATTCTAGCATTTCAGCTAAACCACCCAACTCCTCACCAACAATGATCAACTCATCGTATAAGCTACTAGAATTATCGCTATTGATAGCTGCTTCTAGCTGTACGAGCGATCGTTCGACTTCTGACTCAAACAGAAAGGTCAGAATATCTTCACCTGATTCCGAAGCTAACATATTAGCCTCATCTTCAGGATTGAACTCTCCCAATCGCGCTCGCAACTGGGCAAAGATCGGATTAACTTGAGATTCTAACCAGGCATCATCAGCATCTCTACCTTGACGATTGAGTGTGACAATCTGCCGCAACTTATCAACTGTCCCCAGCATAAGTTGCTCGATTTGACCATCGGGTGCAGCGGCTTTGCCATACTGGATAATCTTAAAATAATCCTCTAGATGATGCCCTAATCTAGCTAGGGTCGTATATCCCATCATCCCCGCGCCACCTTTGATCGAGTGTGCCGCTCGCAGGAGTGCATCCAACTGCTTGGTTGACACTTTACCAGTACCCAGTCCCAGCAGTCCCGATTCGAGAGTATCTAAATAATCTGTCGCTTCGTCCAAAAATTGGAGTTTGACTTGTTGTTCTTGATCTGAGGTAATCATTTAGGCTTTAGGTTTTAGGCTTTAGGCTTTAGGACTAGGTTTTAGGCTTTGGGCTTGAGGAAGGCTTTGGGCTTTAGGTTTTAGGCTTTAGGCTTTAGGAACTAGGAAGGAGGAAGGCTTTAGGCTTTGGGCTTGAGGAAGGCTTTGGGTGTTGGGATTGGGCTTTGGGCTTTAAGACGCTTGCGTCTTTCCGAACCCTAAAGCCTAAAGCCCAAAGCCTAACCCCTAGTTAAGATCGGCTGCATTAACTTTAAACTTGCCCACCGAAGCTTGGAGTGCTTGGGTAATAGTAACCGTTTGTTGGAGCGAGGTGGAGACTTGCTTGGAGGAGTCGGAAGTCTGCTCAGAGATCAGCGCAACTGCGGCCATATCTACCTTCACCGCTTGAGAAGTTTCGACCTGATCGATCGTCGCTGTCGAGATCGATTGGAGGAAGGTATCCATTTGATTGGAGAGGGCGATAATCTGTTTCAAACTGGTTTTGGTTTGTTCGACAGACTGAGTACCTTCAACTACCTGAGTGGTACTGAGTTCCATTGCTTGAGCTACCGCGCTGGTTTCTCGTTGAATGGTTTCGACGATTTTCTCGATTTCCTTGGTTGCTGCGGCCGATTGTGCGGCTAGTTCCCCAACTTCTTCGGCAACTACTGCGAAACCGCGTCCTTCTTCACCCGCACGAGCGGCTTCAATACTAGCGTTAATTGCGAGCAGGTTAGTTTGGAGGGCGATTTGGTCGATTAGTCCAGTTACTTTAGAAATCTGTTGGGAAGACTCACCCAAGCGTTTTACTTTCTTGGCAGTTTCGGAGATTGTTTCGCGTAGTTGCAAGATACTTTGGACGGTACGTTCCATTGCTTGACCACCAACTTCGGCCGTCGATGCCGCAGATGTAGCCACATTTGCCGCTAGGCGAGCATCTGTTGCCACCGATTGGATCGAGATGGTCACTTTTTCGAGTTTACTCAGAGTCTGCTGAATCTGGTCAGCTTGCTTGGTCGCAGCATCAGTCAGTAGTCGAACATCTGTTTCGTTCTGACCGACGGAGCCGTTTACTTGTCCAGCAGCGGTTTTTACTGTGGTGACAATTTCGCGGAGACTTTCGATAATTGCGTTAAAGAAGTCACCAACGATCGCGATTTCCCCGTCACTGATTTCCGATCGAACTGTCAAGTCACCGTCAGAAGCTCCTTCAATTTCCATCAATAGTCGGAGCAGTTCTTTTTGACGACTTTCATTTTCTTTCCGAGCTGTATCCGCTCGTTTGCCAGATTGTTCGGCCTCATGTTGACTCCGTTCTGTAGCTGCGTAACCACCTAAGCACGAAGCGATCGGTAGGGCAAATTCAGTCAGGTACTCGGTTTCCCATGCTTGCCACTGATGGGTATTGCCACAGTGGTGCGCCACCAGTAATCCCAGCAAGTTATTACCTTGAAGAATTGGTACAACGAGATTGGACTTGATCTGGAGTTTGGTAAATAATTGCTTGTGATCGGGATGGTAATCAGTTGCCATCACATCATTGGTTCCAATTGTCCGACCTTGACTGTACGCTTCCATTAATTCCTGGGGAATACAAGCATCTTCAATCCGATCGCCCAAGGCACTCACAAATCCCGGTACAACTGCTTCCCCAACGATATGACCGCCGTAGGTAGGGAAAAAACGATAAACAACCAGGCGATCGGCGGCAAGTTTGGCGCGGCCTTCTTCAAGGATATAGCCTAGCGGTATCGTCATCTCCTTGCTAGTTTGAGCACGAGAGATCGTTGCTAGCAACTGTTCGCGGACTGCCTTATCTCTCTGCTTGGTGGCTTCGAGTTGTCCCCGCTCAGAGATGGTGAAACCACTGAGCGAAATCCCAATCTGTTCAGCAAATTTAGTCAGATAGATGCTTTCCCACTCTTGCCAAGCATGAGTCTGCTGACAATGGTGTCCGACTAATAGCCCCAGTAAGTTACCATTTTGGACGATCGGGACGATCAGATTTGCCTTAACATTGAGACGAGCTAATAAGCTTTTGTGATCGGCATGATAATTGCTGTTGCTGACATCATCATTGGCAATTGTTCGCCCTTTAGCATAAGCAGCGAGCAACTCTTCAGGTATACATGGATCGTTAGCCTGTTCGGCGATCGCACTGTTCCCACCAGGTCCGTATGATTCCGCTGCAATATAGCCCCGATTGTCTGCCATAAAGCGATAGACGACCATTCGATCGACTCTGAGAATTTCGCGTGCTTCGATCAAGACTTGAGACAATGGTGATTCTAGATCGGATAATGTCCGCGCACGGGAAATTTCGGCATATAATTCTGTCCGTTTGGTCTGTTCGGATTGTTCAAGCAATAGTCCTTGAATTTGACCTGCCATCAAATTGATATTGCCACCCAATTTGCCGATTTCATCTTCACTGGTGACTTCTACTCGACTATTAAAGTCTCCTTGACCAATTCTTTCTACTGCTTTGGCTGCTTCCTCGATCGGTTTCGTGGATCGCTCTGCAAAGAATGTCGCTAAAGCAACTGTAAATAAGGCGGTTAAACCTGCCCCAGCGAGAATAGTCAGTAATAGTCCGCTCAAGGTCGCATTTGCTGCGTCTTGATCGATCGAGGCTACCGCTACCCACGGTAATTGTTGCATCCCTTCAATTTTCCCAAAGGGAGCAACACTGATTAGTTCCACAGCCTTACCCGCATCGCCTGCCTTGGCGTGTTCTCCAGCCAGATCTCCAACAGTATTGCTGTGTGCTACCAGCCCCCCTTTCTCCCGTGCAGCAGCTATATCCGCATCTTCTGGCTTACCTGTATACTCACCATTGGAACTGATAAATATTTTGTTGCTGCGGCGATCGAGAATATGAAAATCCTCTGTTTTAGTTGCAAAATCTTTCAGCGGTACTTCCAATCGATCGACAGGCGTTCTAGTCCGTACTACTCCAATAATTTGACCAGTGCTAATATCTTTAATTGGTGCAGCAAAGAACACAGAAATTTTGCCAGTATATTTACTAGCTTCTGGTGATGAAATAACTGTTTTACCAGTTTTCAAAGCATCCTGAAAATATTGACGATTAAGATGATTGATTTTGGTTAATGATTCTCCTTTACTTTGAGCAATCAAATTACCTTTGATGTCAAAAACGGCAATACTATCATATACTTGATAGCTGGTAACGTATTGATCTAATAGCTTGGCTTTGGACTCTGGCGAAGTAATTATGGCTAGTTTAGCATCAGCAAAAATTGGTTGTGCTGCTAGAATTTCTACATCACCATTCCGCTCAAATACAAAGCGATTGAGTTTATCGGCAACCGCTGCTGCACGACTTTGTTGAGCTTTGGTAGTCTGATCTTTTAGTGCCGTATCAATCTGGACATAGCCAAGTACTCCAATTACCGCGATCGGTCCCAGTCCTAAGGCGATCGCTAGTAGTGTTACTTTAGTTTTTAGGCCCAACTTATTCCACTTAGATGTGGAACTAGCTAGATTAGGTGCAAGCTCAGATTTACTAGAATTATTGAATTGAGTTAATTCGTCAAACTGATTCATAGGTAGATGATGTAATTTAATATAATTGGTTGGGTGTTGGATGTTGAAAGTCAGGAGTTAGGAAAATCTAAATCCCCACCTTGCATTTGTTTATAAAAAATACTCTATTCACTATCTTTTCCTCCTTAACTATTCAACACTTTTGAATTAATAATTGCTTCAGGATCTAGCACTAATACCAACTCTTGCTCCTGCAAGATCCAGCCGCGTAGATAGGGAGTAAAAGCTGGATTAAAACTACCAATTGGCGATTTAATCTCGTCTTGCACAAATCTTACGACTCCCTGAATCGATCGAACTGCTACAGCTAGAGGCGTTTGTCCGACCTTGAGCAGGACGACATCATAGCTATGGGCGTGTCTATCGATCGGTTCTAGTCCCAGAATTTCGGGCAGATCGACCAACCACAACAGACTACTGCGACGATTGAATAAGCCCAGTACTGGCGAAGGGAGATTGGGAATGACCGAAACTCTCCCCGCTGGGATCACGATCGCTTCCTGGGTTTGCAGCATCGGCACAACCGCACTAGTTTGGGAGTCGAGTTGAAATCGCAGAAACATATCACCAGCAGTTCTGGTCGATCGTCTAGTTGGTAATGCGGTGCTGACACTCATATAGGGAATAGGTTTTAGGCTTTAGGCTTTAGGTTTTAGGGATAAACACAAATCCTGATATTTATTCAGCAAAGCTGTATGGTTAGTAATTGCTGATTTATTAATTAGCAACAGATTTAATTGCATTAATAATATCTTCTTGAGAATAGGGCTTAGTTATATAAACATCTACACCCTGTTTCTTACCCCATATTTTATCCAAATCTTGATTGCGAGAAGTACAAGCAATTACAGGGATTTTCTCTGTGTCAGGATTTTTTTTCAATGTCCGGCAAAATTCAAACCCGTTCATGCCTTCCATGACAACATCAGTGATCACTACGTCAGGCTTTTCCTTAGTAACTAAACTGAGACCATCTTTAGCATTATCAGCAGAGACAACTTGATATCCATTATCTTTAAGATAAAGAGTCATCAACTGCATTTCAGAGGGGGTGTCTTCAACAACTAGAATCTTAACCATTTTACCAATCTTCCTTAAATATTTAGTCTAGGATACGTTTATTGTTTTGTTGATTTACAACCAATTTATACTCATTTTAGTCAGCATCTATTAGAATAGTGAAACCAAAATTGATGTGGTAAAAGTTGGTATAACCAGCGAACTTTTATACTGAATTAGCAGCTCATAATTCCTGTTTTTTTATTGACCATCTACCATCAAATGTCTGGATACCATTTCGATCAACCCTGTTTGCGTAAAAGGCTTGGTCATGTAGTCAGTCGAGCCAGCCATTTTTGCCTTTGCTCGATCGATAATGCCCGTATTACCAGTCACCATCACAATTGGAGTCTTCTTAAATGCTGGATGTTTCCGTAACATCGAACAGAGTTTATAGCCATCGATCGTCGGCATTCCCACATCTAATAAAATAATGTGCGGATTGATCCGAATAATCTTCATCAACGCTGTGCCCGAATCGACAATTGGGAAGACCTTGAAACTATCACCATCCAAAAAGCGGTTGATTTCGCGTAAAATTGTGGGGCTATCATCCACACAAGCGATCTTGTAAGTAGCTTGTTCGGCCAGATCGCCAGTTAACGGAGTCAGCGCACCTGTTTTTTCGGCAACCGCCGCGAGTGTCTCGGTGACTGATTGCTCTGCATCATTAAATCGATCGCTATCAGTCCCCGCTATATAAAGTCTGTGTAATCGATCGAATGGTTTCTGGGGTGAACGCAAGCCCACAATCCGATTATTAATCAACCGATGGAGATTATTGGCGACTGTCAGCTCATCTTGCTTGAGCAGCAAAGACAACTGCCGAAAGCTAAATCCGATCAAGATTTTACTCAACTTTGCCTTCACCTCTGGTGTCAGCAATGGATGCTCGACATTCATCAGATAGGGACGTTGATAAGGTGACTGAATCGCTGGTTGCAATGCCTGCCAAGCCTGTAACTCTGTCTGACACTCCTTCGTGACAAACAGAAAGTTGCCACTCCACCAAATCGGAAAGGACGTATCCCGCGCCAGCAATTCGCTAGTACCTGAAGTAAGCAATAGATATGATTGCAGGACTTCTTTGGTAATGCTTTTGACTAGTGTGCCCGCAGTTTGTTCGGTGATATGCCCCTGCGCGATCAGCCAGCGAATTGCCTGGTAATCCACACTAGGGTAAGTCGCCTCCAAACTAGCCTCTTTTAATTGTTCTCGCAAATCGGTATATACCTGATTGGCTAAAACGACTGGGCTAATCCGCCGCAGATGTTGTTCTAGTCGCTCGATCGGTTCGAGTGAGTGATTGGCATAAAATAGCTTACCCTCATAAAAGTACAGTAACCAAATAATGTCATTGGCAACAATCCGCAAACAACCTTTAGCTTGGGAAGTAGCTAACTGTTCTAATAACTTGATGGGATTTAGTGTTCTTTCGGTATCAGCAACGCTGCTAGAACCCTGATTCATGGCTCAAACTCATAGCTTAGTGGACTTAAATTTGCAAGACAGAGAAATTGGTAGATGAAGTTCATTGGGGGTGGCGAGAACCTACGTTTAGGCATAGCCTTTGGACATAGAGAATCAATAGTTAATTGAGGTATGTTCTCTTTATCTTTCCCCACTTAGATCCAAAAAGTGACATTTGCTCAATTGTTTAGATCTTCAGCGAAAAACTCACCGTCGGAGATGAGCCTCTTAACGGTCTAGATGATTTAGGATTGCTATAGAATCAATTTTTTTCAGCCTGCCGTTAAAGCCATCTCGATCATGAAGACTAATCCCGTTGACAAAGCGTCGGATCCGCCGCGTAGATCTAACCCAGAATCAACATTACCTCAGCCGCTACTGCTGCAATGGTGGCAAAAATGGGGCGAAAACATCAAAATCTTAGTTCTGGCATTGGGATTGGCTTTTTTGATTCGGACATTTGTCGCCGAACCACGCTATATCCCCTCAGAATCAATGTTGCCAACCTTGGAAATTGGCGATCGATTAATTGTCGAAAAGCTCTCCTACTATAGCCATCTGCCCCAACGGGGCGACATTATCGTCTTTGCCCCACCCCCCCAATTGCAAGAGCTAGGTTATCAAAAAGATCAGGCTTTTATCAAACGAGTGATTGGCTTACCTGGCGAGACGATCGAAGTTAAAAATGGTCGTGTCTTGATCGATCGACAGTTATTAACCGAATCATACATCGCCGCACCACCTGACTATCTAATGTCTTCGATCGTTGTACCGCCAACCCAACTATTTGTGATGGGTGACAACCGCAATAACAGCAATGATTCCCACGTCTGGGGATTCCTGCCTACAGCCAATATTATCGGTCATGCTTGTTTCCGGTTCTGGCCCCTAGAACGCTTGGGTGGGATGAGATAAAAAAAAGACCGCTAATTTAGTTACCCAAATTATCAGCCAAGAGTATTAAAACCCCGATTTCTCCTAGCAATGAAGTATCAGTACAAGACTATCACTACTAAAAAAACTTGTTGAATTTTGGGTGCTTATTTGATTGCTCTAGATAAACAGAACCAACCTTCTGTACCAAAGATAACTTGCTCACGATCTTTTGGGCATCAGCCATTTTAACTATTAATCGAGTTTTAATTCCGCTACATCTATAAGGTAGATTATTGTTAAAAGAGGGATTTAAACCCCTACTCCCTACTCCCTACTCCCTCATGTATTACTTTCCTCAAGATCCGCCATATTTCATCTTAATTGCTGGTTTACTAGCTGGCATCGCTTGCGGTGCGGCATTTGATGGTACTTTACGCCAAAGCGTCAAAGCTTGGTCGGTAGATCGTCGCAATACCAAGCTTGCCACTAGTGATGGAATTGCATTGCCACTCACCTTTTTAGGAATTTGCTTGGGGATTATTTTCTTTCTCTCGGCTGGTTTGGAAATTTTCGGATTTCCGACTTGGCTAGCTTATAGTATCGCTCTTCCGTTGACGATATTTATTGCCATCCTGCTGTGGTACCAACTTCAGGTAGTCTTCAAGCAACTCGATCGAGGTGGCTCACCTGCACTAGATTTAGACTCTTGGGAAGAGTAAAAACCTAGTTAGTGTGCCCCGATTAGCTGGCATTATTCGGTTATATCTCTCGTTCGGGGGCAATGTCTTGACAACAGGAAACTCGATCGAGTAGATTAGTTGACGATACGGGGTTATAGCTCAGTTGGTAGAGCACTACAATGGCATTGTAGGGGTCAGCGGTTCGAGACCGCTTAGCTCCATTAAAAATATAGACACACACTCAGATCGATTCAGTATGGCTTAATAGTCGGTAAAATCACTGCAAGTCATCAGTTATCCAGCTATTCATTGCCCATGAAAGTTCAATCTATCCGGTTTTGCGATCGCGGCGCAGATCTCGATCTTTATCAACTTCAAACACTACTGAATAAAAGTGCCTTTTGGGCGATCGACCGTCAGATTGAAGACCTTAAAATCGCGCTTGATCGTAGTGAGCCTGTAGTTTCAGCTTGGGATCAAGAAAAGCTCATTGGCTTTGCCAGAGCTACTTCTGATGGAATTTATCGTGCTACGATTTGGGATGTAGTCATTGATTCTGACTATCAACGGCTCGGCTTAGGGCGCAAATTAGTCGAAACAGTCCTCAAACACCCCTGTATGGAGTGCGTCGAACGCATCTATCTCACCACAACTCACCAACAAAGTTTTTACGAGCGACTGGGATTTTTGCCAAATAGTAGTACGACGATGGTCTTCAAGCCTGCAGCGGAGAGACTTCGCCAACAATCCCCTGATTGATCGCCACAGAAGATTTAAGCGACTGAAAGACTTAATTATCTCAATGTAGTTGAGCAATTTTTAATCCACAATCCAAAATTCATCCCGTTTCTCACACTCCCAACTCCCAACTCCCAACTCCCAACTGTTAACATTTGTAAACATTCTGAGGATTAAACTTAATTGAATTAGGATTATCAAAAGTGCTGTAACCCCTATGAGTTTAGCCGTGCGGAGGTTTGAGGCGATCAATGGGAGTTAATTAACTGGGTTAAGATTGTCTTGCCTACGCGGTGGGAAGCGGATAACATAATGCATGAGATTATTTAAATAATAAAAATTTTCGTAGTAAACACCTATTCTTAAGGAGGAGCGTAGTCGATGGGACTACCCTGGTATCGCGTACATACAGTCGTCCTGAATGATCCAGGTCGGCTGATATCCGTGCATTTAATGCACACAGCTTTAGTTGCTGGTTGGGCAGGTTCGATGGCTCTATTTGAACTATCAAACTTCGACCCCAGCGACGCAGTTTTCAACCCCATGTGGCGACAAGGAATGTTTGTCCTGCCCTTCATGGCACGTCTGGGGATTACCAAATCTTGGGGCGGTTGGAGTATTGTTCCAGGTGAATCAGCAGCAGATGCTGGCTTCTGGTCTTTTGAAGGTGTAGCTACCGCTCACATTATTCTGTCTGGGATGCTGATGCTAGCAGCGATCTGGCACTGGGTCTACTGGGACTTGGAACTGTTCACAGATCCTCGGACTGGCGAACCCGCCCTAGATTTACCCAAAATGTTTGGGATTCACTTGTTCTTATCTGGCTTACTCTGCTTCGGCTTCGGCGCATTCCACCTGACTGGTCTATTTGGCCCAGGCATGTGGGTCTCCGACCCATTTGGGATTACTGGACATGTGGCTCCAGTGGCTCCAGAATGGGGTCCTGCGGGTTTCAATCCGTTCAATCCTGGTGGCGTAGTCGCTCACCACATTGCAGCGGGTACCGTGGGCATTATTGCGGGGTTATTCCACTTGACTGTTCGTCCACCGGAGCGGCTGTACAAAGCTCTACGGATGGGAAATATTGAGACAGTACTTTCTTCGAGTATTGCCGCAGTATTCTTTGCCGCTTTCATCGTGGCTGGGACAATGTGGTATGGAAATGCTACCACGCCGATCGAGTTATTCGGCCCAACTCGTTATCAGTGGGATAGCGGCTATTTCCAACAGGAAATTCAACGTCGCGTTCAGACTAGTATCGAAGATGGTCAGACTGAAGCCCAAGCTTGGCAAGCAATTCCTGACAGACTGGCTTTCTACGACTATGTAGGTAATAGTCCCGCCAAAGGTGGTCTATTCCGTACTGGTGCAATGAATAAAGGCGATGGTATCGCTCAAGGTTGGCAAGGACACCCAGTATTCAAAGACTCTGAAGGTCGAGTACTGAGCGTTCGTCGTCTGCCAAACTTCTTTGAAAGTTTCCCTGTGATCTTAACTGACTCCGAAGGTATCGTTCGTGCAGACGTACCGTTCCGTCGGGCAGAGTCGAGATACAGCTTCGAGCAAGCCGGAATCACTGCTAGTTTCTACGGTGGTGCTTTAAATGGTCAAACCTTTAAAGATGCCAACCAAGTCAAGCAGTTTGCC
>JANYIT010000107.1 GCA_025358725.1 Chamaesiphon sp. GL140_3_metabinner_129_sub | reverse complement strand
CTCCCAACAGCTCTCGTTTGAGTCGTTCTCAGCGGCGAAGCCTGGATGGGCCAAGGCGAACTCGGGGGAGACGCCATTGGTGGACTTGTCGGGGCGGGCGACGAAGGCGGCGTAATCGGCGAAAATTTCGGTTTTCATAGTGCCGTCTCCACCTCAGCGCAACGGCGCATGTCCGCCATCGCATTTTCTTCGTTGTCGTAAAACCGCCCCGGCGAAACGCGGACCGGACTCGACGCGCGGTAGATGCTCATGGCGGCGAAGGGGGTGGTGGTCGCGGCCTCCAACGCGCGACCGGCCTCGCCCGCCAACGCGACGACCCAACCCGCGCGACAATGCGTCGTCTCGCACGTGTGCCAAGTGCCCATGTCGAGGGCGTCCGGCTGAGAGGCCGCGCGGAGGACGGCCGCGTGAATCTGCGGGATGACGGGGATGGGCGGGAGATGGACGCTTCCGCACTTATCGGTGCAGTCGGTGCAGTCGCTGCATCTGTCACAGCCATGACAACTGCGGCAGCCGTAGCAGCCGTGGCAGCGGGTGCAGTCGGCGCAGCGGGTGCAGTCGGCGCAGTGGGTGCAGCCGGCGCAGCGGGTGCAGCCGGCGCAGCCGGTGCAGTCGGTGCAGTCGGTGCAGTCGTAGCAGCCGTGGCAGCCGTGGCAGCCGTGGCAGCCGTGGCAGCGGGTGCAATTCCAACAACCGTCGTTCGTCTTGTTCTCAGCGGCGAATTCAGGGTGCGCCAAGGCGAACTCGGGCGAGACGCCATTGGTGGACTTGTCGGGGCGGGCGCAGAAGGCGGCGTAATCGGCGAAAATTTCGGTTTTCATGGTGGTTATAGCCCTAGTTTCGCCGCGATACCCGCGACTTCGTCCCAAGGGATTCGGTGGCACCCCACGACAAGTTCCATCGGCGAACCGAAGTCAACCCGGCGCAACGAAATGCCCTGGTAGTCGCCCCATTTGAAGTCGGGCGCGGAAAAGAACGGCTCCCAACAGACCGGCGTAGGGTTGGCTTCCTCGGCGCGCACCGCTGCCAGCAGCACGGGCCAGGCCCGCCGAGCGGCGGCGAGCGGCACGCGAGCGGAAGCGGACGTTTCCACGGCGCGACCAACGATCCGCAGGGCCGTGCCGGTCAGAAACCCCGCCTTCGGAGCAAGTCCGCCCAGCCGCCACGCGCCCAGCTCGGCGGGGAACGCCAGCCGGTTCGCCTTATCCAGCTTCACGCGCGCCCGGTTACGCCGCGCCGATTCCCGCCGCGCCGCTTTCGCGCACTCAGCTTCCGAGAGGAGCCAGGCCGCGCTGTCAGCGCAAACGTCGTTCAGCTTGGCGAGGGTGGACACGTCCACCGTCACGTTTGTAACCCCGAAGACGGTCAGGTGCGAGACGGCTTGCCGGATGAGGGCGACATGCCGGGTAGTAGTAAGGGAGCGTTTGCCGGTAGTGATGAGCGCGCAGGTCTGACCGGTGACGGGGTGTGAGAAGAGACGCGCCGCCGGGAAGTGGGGGCCGTAGCTGTAGATGGTGTCCCCTTCAAAGTAGAAGTGGGAGCCCTTGCCGGATGGCCGGGAGCGGTTGGCCCAGAGGTGGGCGATTTCGAGGTTGTTCATGTTTTTAGATGTTGGAGGTTAAAGTTTAAGCCGTCACCGTGTCGCGCGCTTCCCAGAAGCAGCGCTCGGCGGCTTCCCGGGCGTGAGCCGTGAGCAGAGCGGTGGCCATGTCGAGAGCGCAGTCGCGCCAATAGTCCTGGTGCGACTCAACGCCGCCGAGACAGTCAGAGGCGAGTTCCTCGCCGGCAGAGTTGAGGAGAGTGACGAACACGGTGAGGTATTCCCAGCGCCCCTCGCACCAATCGCGGAGAAAGTGGAAATCCGACTCCACGGCGCGCACCGCAATCTCGCCCCTCGTGCCGGCGGAGTTGGGCGCGCCCCATCCGTCGCGCTTGGCGGTAGTGACGGCGAAGTCGTAAAAACGCTTGGAATGACGGTCAGAGCAGAGCAGCCATTCGCCGGGGCGCTTGTCGCGCGTCGTCCAGTCAGACACCGGACCGTGGCCGTCAGAGTTCTCCCACGGAAGAACTGTGTCGGAGCCCGTTTCCAACCGTAGGCGAAGGGTGTTGCCATCGGAGAGGGGGATAGGCGAGGCGTCCCCATAGCGGGGAATGTTGGCGAGAGTGAGCAGAGCGGTTTTCATGGTTTTCGGGGGTTCGGCGTTTCGGGTTTCGCGGACGGAAATCGTCCGGCTGAAACGGAGAATGCGCGTTGCTTGCCGCTACGCAAGAACTAAATTTATTCCAGACGGAAAAACGGCGCGTTTTCCAGACGGAAAAA
>JANYIT010000104.1 GCA_025358725.1 Chamaesiphon sp. GL140_3_metabinner_129_sub | reverse complement strand
TGTAGATCTCTGACAATCGGCATTCCGACATTTGTACCGCGCTTTTCCTTCTCCTGAGTATCCGTGTCTGACGACATCGCTACTTTGACAAGCTGGGCACAGAACAGGTTCTAATACCATTTTTCTTTCTCTCTGCTATATCTTGCTTCTCTGATACTTCTTTCCACAGATTCAGAACATTACTCGATTTTTATTGTGTCTTGATGAATTTGAACGGTTGCAAGAAGTAATATCGGCAAGTGGTAGCCGTGCGCCGCTTAATTTCCTGCGGTATGTGACCCAAAACTGTCGCCAATGGATTGTCCTCTTTAGCGGCTCCCATCGGTTGGAAGAATTAGAGCCATATTGGAGCGACTATCTAATTGGCACTCGTACCCTGTCAATTACTTACTTACAAGAAGCTGAAGCTCGTGAATTGATTCAACATCCCGTTCCCAATTTCCCCGATATCTATTCACCCGCAGCCGTAGATGCGATTTTAGATCTCACTCGCGGACAACCATATTTAGTCCAAATGCTTTGCTCTTGCGTAGTTGAATATATCAACAGTGCTGATGTAAAACGCAAGTCGGTAACGGTGTCTGATGTGGAAGCAGCCAAGCCAATTGCTTGGGAACGAGGTGCAGGATACTTTAAAGAGTTTAGAGATGCCTTAACACCAGTACAGCAAAATTTTATTCACCGCTTATTAGCTGATGAAACACCCCAGGAAAGCGATCGAATGGTAATTCGAGAACTGATTCAAGCTGAGATTGTCGAGCAAGATGTTAACGGTGAATATCGGTTCCAAGTACCTCTAATTCAGTAATATCTGAGTGGAAAATCTCTGATGTAGGGTGGATATTTAGACCATTACTGCGACAAACCCGACTTCTCGGAGAAGTCGGGTTTGTGATATCACTAGGATAACCAAGAATATAGTCCAGATCTGCCGATCGTGCCTGCCGCCGATTAATCAAGCTATCGCAACCGCCAAGGCGATTAGAGCAATAAAAATAGTGCTGTTACAAACCCGACTTTCGAGCAGTCGAGTTTGTGTCTTCACCAAGGACGGATACTCCTACTCAACCGATCGATCTAACTCTGGGTATAATTGTAGAATAAACCCAGATTGCATCCTCAGAATACCTTGTCCCTGTTTCAACTGTGGCTCTACTTGGCTCCACCTGTCGCGGGTGCGGTTGTCGGCTATTTTACCAATGATGTCGCGATCAAAATGTTGTTTCGTCCCTATACGGCGAAATATATTGGTAAGTATCAAGTTCCGTTTACCCCTGGTTTGATTCCCAGTAATCAGGAGCGATTGGCGACACGGATTTCTGATACGATTATGGGTTCTTTGCTCACCCCAGTGGAGCTACAAAAGATTGCCAAGCGGTTGCTAGAAGTGGAGCGCGTCCAAGCCGCGATTACCTGGCTGCTACAATTGGCTCTCGATCGGATTCAAGCCGATAAGGAGCAGAAAACGGTAAGAGTACTCGCGAATATTCTCCGGGATTTATTAGGCGAATCCTTCCCCCGCTGGTTGCGAGTGTTAGCGCGGAAACCGGATTTTCTAGAGCCACAACTCAATCAGATTTTCGATCGATTAATTCTCGAATTTGAGCTAACCGATCCTCAAGCTGCTCAATTAGCCGACTGGTTGATTAATGTAATTTTACCACCAGAAACACTACGATTAGCCACGATCGACTTTTTGACAGATCGCAATATTCAAGTCATCGATGAAGGATTGCGCGAACAAAGTAGCGGTACATATTGGGTAGTTGCCAATCTATTTGGTGTAAAAAATGCGCTCAATCGGTTTCGGACTTTCTGTTTGGACGATCGCGAAAAAGCCAATAAAATTATTTCTCAACTGATTATCGCCCTCAATATTCGCAATCGTGTGCAGGAATTATTACGCGATCTTTCGCTCCAAAATTTACCCGTCTCCACAGTCAAACAACTCCGAAAAACTGTCAGTGATAGCGTTCGCAGCTATATTCAGACCAAAGGAATCGAATTAATTCAAGGATTGACAGACTCGGTGGATTGGGATGGAATTGCTAATGTTGTAATTAGTCGGCTCCGCAATTCTACTATTTTGACATCATCTTTAGATGTCGTCAGTGAAGAACTCGCCATCATTATCGATCGATATCTAGAGCGGGATCTCGAACAAATTGTGACGCAAGTAATCCCAATTCTAAACATTGATCAAGTGATTATTGATCGAGTGAAAGCTACTTCCCCAGCCGATCTCGAAGCTGGAATTCAAGGCATTGTCAAAAGCGAACTTCAAGGTATCGTCAACCTCGGCGGAGTCCTCGGTTTCCTCGTTGGTTTAATGCAAACAGGATTTCTCTGGTTTCAACACTAAGTTAGGCTTTAGCGGTTAGGCTTTAGGCAACAAATACTAAATTTCATCAAGATTTAGATATAGCTTGATGAAATTCCCCTAATACCTAAAGCCTAATACCTAAAGCCTAATACCTAAACCCTAATCCCGAAAGCCTAACTTAATGATTAATTAAGTTTTCCACTACAGAAAAACTGCTATGTTTTTAGAGACTAGAGAACTTTAATCTACTTATTTACGTCTAGATTGCCATAGCACAAAAATCGGTCCCAGCTAAGACTTTGCTGCATCTGCGTATCTTTCATCAATCCATCCACTCATCTTCATGTCGATCTTTTTTGTAGATCTCTTGCGGAAATCAAGCATCAGGATGTGAAGATTAAATCAAATAATGTGGAAAAGTTTTACCAGCCACTTGTAAAAGGAGTTAAATATAAACTCATGCCTAGTGTTAAAACTCGAACGATCGCTCAACCCAGATCTACCGGAGATACGGTGCGTACCTACCTCCACGAAATTGGTCGCGTTCCATTGCTCTCCCACGAGCAAGAGATTTGCTACGGTAAGCAAGTGCAACAAATGATGCGCCTACAAGAGGTCAAGGAGAGCCTAGAACAGACCTTAAGCCGTCCGCCGACTAAAACAGAGTGGGCGTGCAAATCTGACCTAGTAGAGACCGAACTCGATCGAATCTTACTCTTGGGACATCAAGCCAAGCAGAAAATGATCGAAGCCAATCTGCGGTTGGTAGTAGCAATTGCCAAAAAATACCAGAAGCGCAACCTCGAATTTCTCGACTTGATTCAAGAGGGTTCGCTCGGATTGGAACGGGGAGTCGAAAAATTTGATCCCACCAGAGGCTATAAGTTCTCAACCTATGCCTACTGGTGGATCAGACAAGCAATCACCCGTGCCATCGCGCAACAAGGTCGATCGATCCGATTGCCCATTCATATTACCGAAAAACTTAACAAAATCAAAAAAACCCAGCGGGAATTGTCCCAACAACTAGGGCGCAGTGCCACCTCGGGGGAAATTGCCGTCGCGCTAGAACTCGAACCCGCACAGATTCGGGATTATCTGAATATTTCTCGTCAGCCAATCTCGCTTGATGTGCGCGTTGGCGATCATCAGGACACAGAACTCTCGGAACTACTCGAAGATGGTGGGATTTCTCCAGAGAAATACACGATGCAACAATCACTCCGCCACGAACTCCAACTTACCCTCGCCGAACTTACCCGTCAACAACAGGATGTGATTAGTTTGCGCTTTGGATTGGAAGGTGGTACGGAGCTATCCCTAGCCAAGGTGGGGGAAATCCTCAATCTCAGTCGCGAACGGGTGCGGCAACTAGAACATCAAGCTCTCTCCCACTTCCGCCGTCGCCATAGCAGTTTCCGCGATTATGTAGCAAGTTAGGGCATTCGACCCATTTGTGTAATATTCGCTGTGCAGAATCGATCGAGCGTTAGAAAATATAGTAGGGGCAATTGATTAATTGCTCCTACTGTATTTTTTACCTCAATTTTTGATGGATTGAAGTAGTAATAATCAATGTCTAATTTTGTTGCAAAATAGTTTTAGATGCCAATAACTATTAGATACTAATAAGTAGATAGCTTCTAAAGTTGATCAAAAAGAATGTAAGTATATTTTCGCTTGCTCTCCAACTAATTACTTATATTTAAGATAGGCAATTAGCTAGAAAATACCTAGTATCGATCGACAGAACAAAGCTAGATTAAAACGTCGAGTCATCCCCTGTTATTTTTGCTACTAACACCATAAATTATTGTTCGAGAAGGGGGTTGGTGTTTATGATATTTACCACATTCTTACAATTTGGCTGCGCTCACCGCAATCAGTCCATCTGCAACAGCAAACAACGCTGGATCACTAGTGTAGCAATCGCGGTGTTAGTAACCCTTTCTGGTAAGATGACGGCCATAGCGGAGAAACCCAATCGATTAAGTGTAGCTCCAACTGCAAACGGAGTATACCTTTATGGTGAATCTAGCAAGCCTGATGTTGTGGGCAAAGAATATATTATTTTTGAAACTATCGGTACCAAAACGATTGGTGCTTTCTACCTACCTCGATCGGAGTTTAGTTGCTTTTATGGTCAATTCAAAGGCTCGCGGTTGAGTGTGACCTTAATTGATGCACTCGATCAACAGAAGTACTATTATACTCTTTTGCTCAATCCCAACGGTTTGACAGCTAGCAAGCATCCAATGATGGGCGCACCCACATATCAACCGCTCGGAAAGATTAGTAATAACGATCTACGGATCTTAGCTGCTTGCAAGTTACAACTTCCAACCCATCAATAGTGATGTACTTAACGACAGTTTAGTCGATATCGATCGATTGTGGCCCTTGTTGTTTACTTGACTCAGTTTGGTTGCTAGTCGGTGTAAATCCTGCCTCCTTTTCTAGCCACGTTTTTACAGGATCATCAGTCAGATTGAGCCGGAGTACGCCAGAAATAAAACCACTGCAAAAGGCTACTGGTTCTTTTGCTAGTTCTTTTAGAATAGGAGTCAGTTCGTTAAAAAGCATAAGTATCGATCGAGCTAATCTGGAGAATATCTGCTGCTTCGATTTTAGCGTGTCTTGATCGTGGATAGTTGTCGGTTGGATTTGATTCTTTAGCCCAATATCTCTAGAGCTATCGATCTGTTTCAGTGTCAACTTGAGATTTAGGTTTAAGTCTAGCTTTAGCTTTGACGTTGGGTTTCGGTGGTTTGGGAGTGTCTAGATTTGGATCTTCAGCCGCCGCTGCCGCTGCTGCTTTATCGATATTGCCAGCTTTCACCCAGCCTTGGAGATTGTCCGGCTGTGACTGAATCAACACCCACTGCTTATCCTCACTAGTTTTAATGATCGCAACTTTGGCATTAAATGCTACGCCACCAACTTTTTCAGCACTAGAATCAGGTTCTTTCTTAAGGGATAGTCCATCTTTCCACAGCACTTTGGCATCATAGGATTCAGGTGGGAGCTTTTCGGGCGCGTCGGAATTTTTTGGATCTTTGGCAACTGGTGACTGAGTTGGTTTCGCTGTTACAACGGGCTTGGGTTTGGCTTTAGCTGCTATTGATTTACCACCATCACGCTCTTCCGCAAATATGGGTTTGGGTGGACGGGCACTCATCTGAGTGATGAAGAAATAATAGCCTGCCGCACCCAAGATGCCGAACAATCCAATTAATCCAGTTAAAATACCGATGAGTAATTGCAGAGATTTTATTGCGCCGTTCATGGTTTAGGTGTTAGGTATTAGGTGTTAGGCTTTAGGGGTTTAGAAATGAGTCTTGATTGGTTAGGGCTTAGAAAAACGCTTGCGTTTTAAAACCTAAAGCCTACAGCCTAGCCGCTAACTTGTCTTGAGGCTAATCTTGCTTTGCCAGAGTTTGCCCAGTCTTGGAGAAATTGGATTTGGGCTTGGGCTGTGACTGCGAGGGGGATCATTTGACTGGCTGATTCTAGAATATCATCAGTGGTGAAATCGCGGTTCTGACTAAAGCCGATGTGCATGGCTTCGATCAGAGTTTGTTCGATTTCCGCGCCTGAGAAATCGGGTGTTTCGTATGCTAATCGATCGAGATCATAACTCGCAAGGTTATGGGGACGAAGTTTAGTGAGGTGGACGTTAAAAATTGCCCGACGTTCCGCTCTGGTGGGTAGTCCGACAAAGAAGATCTCGTCAAATCGCCCCTTGCGGAGCATTTCAGCGGGAAGTGAATCGATATTATTCGCCGTTGCAACTACAAAGACGGGGGAAGTTTTCTCCGTCAGCCAGGTAATAAATGTCCCAAATACCCGACTCGCTGTACCTGCATCGCCTTTGCCATCAATACCCGCGAAAGCTTTATCGATTTCATCGATCCACAACACGCAGGGAGCAAGAGCTTCCGCGAGTTGGATCATTTGTCGAGTCCGCGATTCTGATTCACCCACCAATCCCCCAAATAATCGTCCGACATCCAACCGTAATAGCGGTAAATACCAGTGATGGGAAATAGCTTTAGCTGTAAGAGATTTACCAGTGCCCTGAATTCCGACCAGGAGTAGCCCTCTGGGATACGGAAGACCATATTGACGCGCTCGATCGGAAAAAGAACCACCACGGCGCAGCAACCAGTCTTTGAGGTTATCTAATCCACCAATATCGGTAATCTGTTCCTTGGCGGGATAGAAATCGAGGATTTGGGTTTGGCGGATCGTTTGGCGTTTTTCGGCGAGAACTAATTCTACATCATCGGGACGGATCTCGCCGTGGGTGGCGATCGCCCGAGCTAATACGCGCCGAATCCGATCTACAGATAATCCTTGACAGGCGCGGATCAGATCGTCTAATTGTTGGCTGCTGAGGTGATTTCCAGTAGCATTAAGCAATCGATCGATCTCGACTTTGATTTCGCTAGCTGTCGGGAGCGGAAATTCTAAAATGACGATCGCTTCACTCAGATCGCTAGGGATGATAATCTGGGGCGAGAGGATGATGATATTTTTCGGTTCAGATTTGAGTTTGCGGGCAAGATTCCGCAGCTTCCGCGCTACCGAAACATCTTCGAGAAAGCGGTGATAATCACGGAGGATAAAGATCCCCGAAATGTCGGGACTGAGATTGTCGATAAATTCTAACGCTTGCAGGGGATTGCGTTTACCATAGCCCTGATCGTTGGGATTGCCCTGATAACCATCCACAAAATCCCAGATATAAATCGGCCGATTTCCTTGCTGCTGGGCAACTTTGGAGATCGATCCTTCCACTCGTTCTTCTTCGGTGGTGGGAATATAAATTAAGGGATATCGCGCCCGTAATAGTAGTTCAAATTCTGTACTAAAGGTCATATTTCGGTAGCGAAGTGCTTCGGCTCAGGATTGCCCATGACAAACCACAAAAAGGTATGCATATCGAGTAATTGTCTCACTCCATATACTCCTTCATTTCTTCTAAAGGCTGATCAAAATCATTTGACATCCAGACTAGTCCCTTCTCACTACCAAACTTTGGACGAGGTTTGACTGATGCTATCGGTGTGAATTTGATTGTGGGACGATCTCCATTGAACAAAATTACTTCTTCACCATTAATGGCAGCTTCCATTAGCTCGTTCAGTTTGGTTGCAGCTTCCGTGACAGATACTTGCATCGTTTTAGCTCCGTTCTGACTACACCTTAATTGTACGGGATGAAAATGTCGATCGAACCTTTTTTCGATCGTTTCTGGAATTGCCCAGACTGGTATTGTAGCTGGAACTAGACGAAAACTCGTTCGGTATGTAACCCTGCATCTACTTCATTCCGAGCAGTTGCCATTAGGTAGTCGCGACTCACACTCAAGTCCACTACCCATTTGCACCATTTAACATGTCTGATTCTGCCCAATCAATTTATCGATTCATTGCCTATACCAGTTGCGTCATCTTACTCGGCAGTCTCGCCGCGTGCAATTCTGGAACTAACAAATCATCTGCGCCAACTAGTGCGCCCAACCAAACAGCTAATAAACCAGCTCCTAGTGTTGCTAACTCGCAAGTAGGAAAGCTAGAAGGTCTCACGGGTAGCGTGATGGATTCGTCTACACCGCCTGAACCACAAGCTAAACGGGCATCACAGTCAGAAGAAGTAGCTACTAGCGAAAGCTACAAATCGATCACTGATCATCAATTTTACACTGCCGATCGACAACCACTATCAACTTTCTCGATCGATGTCGATACTGCGAGTTATAGTAATGTCCGACGATTTATTAATGAAGGACAATTGCCGCCCAAAGATGCCGTGCGAATCGCGGAAATGGTGAATTATTTCCCCTATGATTATCCCCAACCGACGGGAGATAAACCCTTTTCGATTAATACTGAAATTGCCACCGCCCCGTGGAATCCGCAGCACAAACTCGTGCAAATTGGGTTGCAAGGGAAGAAGATTAGGATGGAGAAATTACCACCAAATAATTTAGTCTTCCTGCTCGATGTTTCCGGTTCGATGAATGACCCGAATAAACTGCCCCTGCTCAAAGCTTCACTCAAGTTATTAGTTAATGAACTTCGCCCGATCGATCGAGTCGCGATCGTCGTTTATGCTGGTAGTGCTGGATTAGTTTTGCCCTCCACACCTGGAAATCAGCAAGATAAAATTATTGCCGCGTTAGATAAGCTGGAAGCGGGTGGTTCTACGGCTGGTGGAGAAGGGATTATTCAAGCTTATCAAGTAGCGCGGGAGAATTTCCTCAAAGCTGGTAATAATCGGGTAATTCTGGCAACAGATGGAGATTTCAATGTTGGCGTTAGTAGCGACGATGGTTTAGTTAAACTGATCGAAAAAGAACGTAAGAGTAATATCTTTCTCACTGTGCTTGGTTTGGGAATGGGAAATCTCAAAGATGCCAAAATGGAACAATTAGCTGATAAAGGTAATGGTAACTATGCCTATATCGATAATTTGATGGAAGCC
The DNA here is from genome assembly GCA_025358725.1 of Chamaesiphon sp. GL140_3_metabinner_129_sub. GTDB lineage: Bacteria > Cyanobacteriota > Cyanobacteriia > Cyanobacteriales > Chamaesiphonaceae > Chamaesiphon. The sequence continues at coordinate 698 of JANYIT010000104.1, read as the reverse complement.
AAAAAAGTGTTGGTAAAAGAATTTGGCTCAACCTTATTGACGATCGCCAAAGATGTCAAAATCCAAGTTGAATTCAATCCCAAGCAAGTGCAAGCATATCGTCTGATTGGCTATGAAAATCGTGTCCTAGCGAACAAAGACTTCAAAGATGATCAAAAAGACGCTGGTGAACTTGGAGCCGGACACGCCGTTACAGCATTATATGAAGTGATTCCGATCGGTGTGAAAACCAATCTCAAGTTTGCAACACCTAATGCCCAAACTGCGGCAGATAAAGAGACTCAAATTGCCGTGAATAGCAATGAGTTGATGCAAGTCCGATTACGGTACAAAGCTCCCAAATCTGATACGTCCCAACTTTTAACTGGTAAGATCGATAATACTGTCAGTAAATCGATTAGCACTGCTTCTAATAATCTGAAGTTTGCGGCTGCTGTTGCTGAATATGGGATGAATTTACGCAATTCACCTTATAAGGGTAGTAGCGATTTTGGCAGTGTTTTAGAGTTGGCAAGTCAAGCGAAAGGCGCGGACTTAGATGGTTATCGGGCGGAGTTTATCCGGTTGGTTGAGAAGAGTAAGTTTCTTACTCGATCTTAGAGATTATTATCTTCAAGCCATAGGTAATTCTCTCTAATCTCTTTTGTAAAGTCTATGATATAAGCACAAATTGTTTGAGTTGATGTGTAGATCTTTAC
>JANYIT010000103.1 GCA_025358725.1 Chamaesiphon sp. GL140_3_metabinner_129_sub | reverse complement strand
AATGAAAACTAATTACCCAGACTTTTTCCATGACCAATTAAGTTTTGGAAGACTATTCTCCTACTTTTTCAGCAAGCCCTAATTAGATAAAATTATATTTGGAGAAATTGTCTTAATGAAAACTAATTACCCAGACTTTTTCCATGACCAATTAAGTTTTGGAAGACTATTCTCCTACTTTTTCAGCAAGCCCTAACTATTTTCAGTGTCTGATGCTCTGGCTGATGTCAAATTGCGGGAAATCGAGCTGGGGAAGGTGATTCAATCCGATTCAAACAGGAAAGGGAGCAAAAGCTCCCTTTCCAATGGGGGATGGGGGATAACACTATCTCCACAACTCAATAGTTATTACATTTCCGCTGCCGCACGTTCAATTAAGCGTCGAGCTAATGTTTGAGTACCTGTATGAACATAATAATTGGTACTTACATCAAGGAATGCACCTAGATAATCGAGCTTATCATCGCTAACATCAACAAAATTGCGGAGATTTCCAACAATCATTTCTGGAGACAAACCACGGCTAGTGACAAAATCACTCATCCAACCACTAACAGAGCCAAAACTCTCAGTGATAAAGCCCAATTGTCCACCCGTATCACCACCAGGAATTTGGTCTTTGATGCCTTTGAAGGTTTGATTACCTTCCAACTCACTAGGACTCATCCCACCCATTTTATCCATGACCATGCCGATAAAATCGGGGCCGAGGGGAATCAACCCATCGAAACAAATCAACGCAGTCATCCGCATCAGTGACTCACCACCGTAATCAGCTAAACCAGCCAGAAAATCGCCGACGCTATCGCCAGGGATGCCATTAATCTGGCAGTAAGCAACGATCTCTGCTACTAATTTGACACTCAAGTCGATAGTTTGAGCCGTTTCTGCTTTCGGGGTAATATTACCTAAAAAGCCCAATATCGCGAATTTTTCACCAACTTTATTTGCCATTGCCGCTGCACCGAGCAAGCGGGAGCCGGAATCTACAGTGTTGTAGAGCCACATGGCGGTTTGATAGCCTTCACCTTTGTCATTATATAAAGCAACGGCACGTTCGCCGATCGCTTGGATATATTCTGGATCGTCGGTGCCAGTTACGACTTTAATCGTATTGTCAAATCCAACGGTATTTTGCCATTGTCCTGGAATTACGAAATCTAGGGCATTCAATGACATGACGGTTAATCCCCCGGTGGGCAACTCGTCTACTAGTTCAAAAATTGCTTTGCTCATGGATGACTCCTAAAGATAATTACAATTACTAAATTACTTGAGCTTGGATAATCCATCTAGGTTAAACTTTTGTAACCAAGCTTTGCGATCGGTTCCAGTAAAAGAAGGATCGCGAGAAGCGACTTTGACTTGGTAACGGTTATTGACTAATACTCCAGTACTTTTGAGTGAAGCTTCGTCCAATAGTGGATAGCTACCAATCTTGCTGGTACTTCTTTCATATTTTTTCGCAGCAGCAGGGAGACTAATCGTGTCACTGATGGACATTACCGCGACATTTTTGCCACCCTTATTTAATTTTGCTTCAGCAAAGCCCTTCTTCTCTTGGGAGAATACTCTTGCAAAGCCAGCATCACCTTGAGGGAAGAATTTATTAAAATCACCACCAGCTTCAGCATTTTTAGCGACAGCGGCGGGTGCGTTTCTACCTGCTGTCTCTTTTTGGGTTGCAGCGTATTTAGATGGTTGTTTATTTGAACAAGCTGAGAATAGTAAAACTACCGATAAGACGACTGGCACTATTGCCTTACGCCAATTAGAAACAATCATACTTGCTCCAAATCCATAGAGTTGAACATTACTATTGTCTCTTATGGCTGTCACAATTGTGGTGGGAAAACCGATCTTAATTAGGTTTTAGGTCTTAGGCGTTAGGTTTTAGACTTTAGAAGATTTGTTACAATTAGGCTATAGTACCTATTTTTTCATTTCGATCTATTTGGATATTGTTAATCGTCAAAGCTCAACAATATCTAGATGGATTGCGATCGAACTTTGTTTGTATAATCCGATCAAGCCATCCTCTATTCTATTCTCAAAACTATGGACATTTTTCCCGCGATCGATCTACTCGATGGTAAGTGCGTGCGGTTGTATCAGGGCGATTATGCCAAATCGGAGGTATTTAATGACAATCCTGCAGCAATGGCGCAATCTTGGCTCGAACAGGGTGCGAATAAATTACATCTGGTAGATTTAGATGGTGCGAAGGCTGGACATCCAGTAAATCTAGAGGCGATCGCGAGTATTGTAGAGATGGTCAAAACTACTGCGACTCAACCAGTCCAAATTCAAATTGGTGGCGGACTACGAACGGAAGCGAGCGTTAAACAGCTATTGACTTTGGGAGTCGATCGAGTAATCTTAGGAACTGTAGCAGTAGAACAACCCGAACTAGTTCAAGATTTATGCCAAAAATACCCGCAACAAATCGTTGTGGGTATCGATGCGCGAAATGGTAAAGTTGCTACCAAAGGCTGGATCGAAACTTCTGAAGTTCTAGCGACAGATTTAGCCAAGCAGATGATGGGCATGGGAGTAGCCGCAATTATTTACACGGATATCCATCGAGACGGCGCAATGACAGGCCCAAATTTGGATGCGCTGAGGGAAATGGCTAGTGGAGTTGAAATCCCCGTCATCGCCTCAGGCGGCGTGAGTTCCTTGCGAGATTTACTCAATCTGCTCTCACTCGAAGCAATGGGTGTAACTGGCGCGATCGTCGGTCGGGCAATTTATACTGGAGAAGTTAATCTCACAGATGCAATTCGGGCTGTAGGCGAGGGGCGATGGCAAGACATCCCCCCCGATCTAGGTGCAACTAGTTTTGCTTAGAATTGGAAATTACGCGGTGAAGTAAGACGACCAATTCTGTCACTTGTTGACGATTGAAGTTTTGTAAGATCGCTTGTGCAGCACCGCGAACATCAACAGGAATCGTAATTTGGGGTGCTGGTGCTGTTGATACAGGCGTAACAGGTGCCGTAGTTGAGATCGCCTGTTGGAGATTACCTGAAATAGTAATATCTCTATCACGCTCTGCTGCGAGTAAATCACCAGCTTGTTTCAACTCGCGAATAACGATGGGAGCTACAGCATTATAAGTATTGTGTGGATTAGCGATCGCTAATCCTGTAGCCTTAACCAAAGCTTGCCAGTTAGTAGCATCAGCTTTTAAGGTTGATAGAGATTGAACAATACCCACTAATTGTTGGCGATTAGTAGGACTATCACCTTGCTTAAATAACACCAACATTTGTTGAAGTGTTGCAGTCACTACTGCCACAACATTAATCGGCGGAGCCATTACTGCGGTACCACCACCAACACTGGCAGTTGTCGTAATTGCAGGTACTTCTCTATTTACAGTGTCATGAGTATTGATATTAAGCATTTCTTCGAGATACTCTTGCAACGCTACAAAATTTGCAGCCGAGCCAGATAAGATATCCTCGACAATTTCTGGACGCAGACTCATCGTCGGCGAACTTGCTAATTCTTCAACCAATGCTTTGAGCGCATCATAACCGTGAAGAAATAGCGTTTCCAATTTTTGATCGATCGGGACGGGATGATCGCGTAAAATCTTGAAGCAATCTTCTAAATGGTGAGCAGTTGCCTGAATACTTTCAAAGCCCAGCATGGCTGCACCACCTTTGATCGAGTGTGCAGCTCGAAACATTTCATTGACACGTTCTGCGTCAGAGATAACTTCGGCTAGATCTAATAAGCCTTGTTCTACTGTCTCTAGATGTTCTTGAGCTTCTTCAATGAAGTAGTGAATAATCTGCTGCTTGTTATCGTCCATTTTCCTGTTCCTAAACAGATATTTATTATCTCTCTACCCAAGAAAAAGTTAAAATCAACTTTTTGAGTATTGGTTGAATAATAACCTGACTTGAGTTAGTTGAAATTTGATTGCTACCTTCAGAAGGCAAGCCGTCTGAGCGGTTCTAATAAGTATATATGGTGACTTTATATAGATATATTAGGCAGATAAAATGATGAACAATGATTTGCTACGTATTTGGTAGAAATAATTATATCAGTCTTATTGTACCCACATTACTCGATGAAGATATCAATCAGTGAATCTACTGATATCAGTAGTAATAACTCATGAAACTATGCTGAAGATTGTTGGTATAGCCTCCAATCGCTTCACCCATATTTTAGATCATTGGCCATCAGCGAAGATGCCATAAATATACTTGTGAAATCAAATCGATTCTCTAGGGGAGACTCTCCGCGAACGAGAGATCGCGATTTCACTGAGCTAGAACTATAATTCCCACAAATACTCAAAAATGATCGATTTTCGTTCGCAGAGTTTCTGAAGCAAGAGAATCAGCAGATCTCCTCAGCCTCGATCGAGAGAGCGTGAAGTATAATTGGCGTAAATAGACATAAATATCTCCATTCTCTTTACTCATCCCGCACGGGAATCTCACCTGCTGCGCTTCTGACATGAATTTTGCTCTTCAATACCCCATTTTTGGTCCAGAGATTCAGTGTCCCCATTGTCGGCAAACTATTTCCGCACTTACACTGACAGATACTTATTTATGCTCTCGACATGGGGCTTTTGAAGCTGATCCACAAACGAGTGAACTAGTACATCTTCAGTCGAGCCGACATTGGTGTCTGTGGGAGGGCGAATGGTACCGTCAGCATACTCATCCCGATGGGATTAGATTTGAGATTCATGATGCTTTAGACAAGCTCTACACTCAGGGCTATCGTGCCACCAAGGTAATTATTGCCGAACGTTATCGTGAGTTAATTAGTAGCTATCTTGTTGGTACAGACTCTCTGAAAGAGAATCGTTATCCATCATCATGGACTGGAATGACAGATCAACCTACTCTACCGCGTCTTTTTGGTCTACCCGTTGAGTTTAGTCCCGAGTCTACTACCGAACCCTGCTGGAAAGTAATTAATTTTAATCTCGAAAAGGAACCAGGGATTCCCATTCAGTATCCTTATTTTCGGATGTCTCCGTAGGAAGGTTTTAGGTTTTAGGCTTTAGGCTTTGAGGTAGATTTCAGTAGTAACTAATCTAGTTAAGATGGTGTTTTGCCCTAAAGCCTAACCCCTAAAGCCTAAAGTCTAGATTATGCTTCATCACATTTCCATCCGTACCGCCGATATTCATCGATCGATCTCATTCTACGAGTGTTTGGGATTTACAATCAGTGAAAGGTTTACCACTGGCTATACTCTCGCCTGTTGGCTCGAAGGCTTAGGTGGCAGGATCGAATTGATCCAGATTCCCGAACCCAAGCCAGCTCCAGATGCTTTTGGCGATGAGCACTATGTTGGCTATTATCACCTTTCTTTCGATCTTACCGATCAAACTCCTAACTTGACTACCTGGCTGGGCAATTTCACCGCAACGTTACAAACAGCAGCTCAGCCAGCACCAACAGTTTTACTAACCCCCTCTCAACAAATTATTGGTGCAAACGTCTATGAAGTGATGTTCATCGCCGATCCTGACAGCTTGCCATTAGAGTTGATCCACAGGGGCAAATCGACTTAATTCGATGATTATATAAACAAATATTAAGTTAATAACGCTAAAATGCTTTACCAGCTTGACAGTTAAAAATTAACCAATTAGAGTAGTTACATACCCGGGTAAAGCAGTTGAGAATCGTATGGAAGACAAGCAAAAGGTCACTTTGTACCTGCCGCCACAACTACATCGTCAGTTGAAAATTCGATCGGCAGTAGATGCTGATTCGATGTCTAACATCGTAGAAAAAGCTGTAGCATTCTATCTCAACCACTCCGATGTGGTCGATGGAGTCGAGTTACATGGTTCGACGCATCAAGTGTATAACTGTCCTGAATGCGAACATCCAGTCGTAATTAGGGACGGGGAAATGGTCGCCCTTGGACAACAACCAGGGTTACTCACCGACGAGCGGGCGAATTTACTCACAGACAAAATTGGAGTTTCTCCTCACGCTCAAACGCAACCGGACCTTGCGGTTTCAGTTGGGTAATCAAAACTTTCAACTACTGTCATGGTAGTCGATCGAGGCTAGCGTAGTCACCATCTTTCGAGGATAGATACTCATGCAAGAAGAGCTAAATATTCTAATCCAAGCTCAATATCCCCTCATCTATCTCGTCACCGCTGAAGAGGATCGTGCCGAAAAAGAAATCGCCACGATCTCGCAGATGAAGCAGCAACCTCGCAAGTTGTATGTGTGGACGCTGACGCATGGGATGGTGGAGTACGGACAAGCCCGAACGACTCAGCACAACACAATTTCACCGGAAGCGGCGATCGAGTGGACGACCAGACAGAAGGAGCCAGCCATCTTTGTCTTCAAGGATTTACATCCTTTCAAAGATTCAGCCGCTGTCACTAGATGGCTACGGGACGCAATTGCAAGCTTTCAAGACACCCAGAAAGTAATTATTCTGATGTCGCCAGTTCAGCAAATTCCGATCGAGTTAGAAAAAGAAGTAGTCGTCATCGACTTCGATCTGCCTAATTTAGCCGCACTCGATCGAGTCCTATCGAACCAACTAGAACAAACTCGCCAAAATCGCTTATCGAGCGAAGCGCGGGAGAAATTGCTCAAAGCTTCATTAGGATTGACTAAAGATGAAGCTGAGAAAGTTTATCGGAAAGCCTATGTCAAACGCGGCAAAATTACCGAAGCCGAAGTTGACATCATCCTATCTGAGAAAAAACAGTTAATCCGCCGGAATGGGATTCTCGAATTCATCGAAGAAGATGAAACCATCGACTCCGTAGGTGGTTTGGATGAACTCAAAGGCTGGTTGGTTCAACGTTCTGGTGCTTTTACCGAACGAGCGCGGTCGTATGGATTACCTCAACCGAAAGGAATGCTAATTCTCGGCGTACCTGGTTGTGGTAAGTCCCTGATTGCCAAAACCACTGCCAGACTGTGGGGGTTGCCCCTACTCAGACTAGATATGGGTCGAGTTTATGACGGCTCAATGGTTGGACGCTCTGAAGCTAACTTACGCGGTGCCCTCAAAACTGCCGAATCAATTTCCCCAGCGATTCTATTTATCGACGAACTCGATAAAGCCTTTGCCGGGACATCAGGTTCAGCCGACTCCGATGGTGGTACCTCCAGTCGGATCTTTGGTTCCTTCCTGACTTGGATGCAGGAAAAAACCTCACCCATCTTCGTGATGGCAACCGCCAACCGCGTCGAACGACTCCCAGGGGAATTCTTACGCAAAGGACGATTTGATGAAATCTTCTTTGTAGATTTACCCACCCAGTCCGAACGGGAAGATGTCTTCAGAATTCACTTGAGTAAGCGTAACCGAGATCTAGAACGTTTCGATCTACTGCAACTATCCAAAGTTGCCGATGGATTCTCGGGAGCTGAAATAGAACAAGCTTTGATCGCCGCGATGTATGATGCCTTTGCTCAGAACCGAGAGTTCACGCAACTGGACATCATCGCTGCCATCAAAGCCACTCTGCCCCTCTCGCGGACAATGAGCGAGCAGGTAACTGCTTTGCGAGATTGGGCAAGGCAGCGAGCGCGTCCCGCCGCTGCCTCAGTCGCTGAATATCATCGACTGGAGTTTTAACCAAGCTTGCTCCAATTTGGAGTCAAGGTGCTAGTAAGCTTGATCGGGGAATAATAAACCTATCGACACTAGCAAGGAGACCAAACACGATCGAGTCTATCATTCGATCGTGTACCGTACAGTTCAAGTTGTCGTTTCTATTAACTCAATTTTATTGGAGGAAATCGATATGTCCCACTTTAGCACTCTCCGTACCAAAATCACCGACGCTGAAATTCTGAAAACTTCCCTGCGAGATCTTGGCATTAATGTCAAGACTGAAACAGATCTTCGCGGCTATCAAGGTCAGCGCGTACGTGCTGATATCGTAGCCATCCTCGAAGGTGAATACGATTTAGGTTGGTCTCGGAATACCGATGGTTCCTTTGACCTAATCGCCGATCTCTGGGGCGTTGCTAAAAAGCACAATCAAACCGAGTTGATCAACTCTATCAACCAAAAGTACGCGGTCAATAAAACTTTATCTGAAGTCCAACAACGTGGTGGTCTCCAAAACGCCAATGTCACTCTGGTTCTTCAATAAAATTGTTCTGCGCATTCCCAAATTAATAGGCCGATCCGAGAACGGATCGGCCTATTTTTGGATAGGTTATCACAACTGGTTTCTATATTGCTTTCTGTGTAAAAAGCTGCTTTAGTGCTAGCCAGATAAAAATGGGAATAGTTTGGGCATAACGTTTCCAGAGTCGTCGGGGTTCCTGAATGAGTCGAAATAGCCACTCAAAACCAGCATTGCGGATAAACTTAGGAGCGTGCTTTAATGCTCCAGCATAAACAGGAAATACCGCTCCCACCCCAATTGTGACGGCTTGAATCTTTAATTGATGTTGTGCCATCCATAATTCCTGTTTTGGACAGCCCAGTGCAACAAAGACAATTCTTGCACCACTACTATTAATAATTTGTACAATGTTTTGGTCGGCGATCGGATCGCATGAACCAAAGGATGGGGAATTCATTCCCGCAATCTTTAAGTTCGGAAATTCTGTTTGTAATCGTTGGTGAATATTATCAAGGATCTCAGGCTTCGACCCTAACAAAAAGATACTTATTTGAGCCTGAACTGCTTGTTTGCAAGTCGCCCTAAAAATGTCCATCCCAGCAACTCTCTCAGCTCCTTTTGCTCCCATCAATTTCAACATCCACACCAGTGGTATTCCATCTGGGGTGACTAGATTAGCGTGCCTTAATACGCTGGCAAAGTCAGGATTTTGCCACGCTTCAATCAGCATATGCACATTAGCGACACAAACCATCTTACTCTGGCAATTTTTTGCCCAAGTTACGATCTGATTAATTTGATCGTCGAAGGATAAAATACATATTGGAGTACCAATTATGTCTTGAGTAGAAATATTATCTTTGTGCATATGTATAAATGTTTATAACCAAGTATTGTTATAGGATGAAACTAGTGACTCAGTTAAGATGGCTTTACAGATAGGATAAATAAAGTTCAGGAAGCTTGTTTTTTGAAATTCAAACTTGCGACTTTTTGAGCCTAATATGTTCTTGCAGAAGATTGACTGCCGATTGCCATATTCACGACTAGACCCAAAACAGAAACTTTAGACACCTCCAATGTTCTCAATGAGTTTCGTAAAACTTCACGATGAACTTTGCCAAGCCTAGTCACCATCAATAGTCCATCTGTTTGGGGGATCAACAGTAATGAATCTGCAAAGTTTAACGGGACAGTATCATAAATAACAAGATCAAAATTATGTTCGCAACTTTTCATTAGATCCTTCATTTTTTTTGAACTTAAAATGCTGGTAGAGTCTAATGCAACGGAACCAGAAAGGAGAATATATAAATTTTCTTCCCCTGGTAAAAGTTGAACTGCATCCATCAACTCAGCAGTTCCAGCCATGATATCAGTTAAACCTGGGATAAAATCATTGTTATTGCGTCGATCGACAAGAGTTGGCAAACTGGGTTTGCGCAGATCGGCATTAACCAACAATACCCGCTGACCCATAGCAGCAGCAGCTTGAGCCAATTGAATAGAGATAGTCGTTTTACCTTCATCAGGTAAAGATGAACTAATAACTAACGATCTAATCGGTGCATCTGGTCTCAGTAACCGAATTTGAGAATTTAGCGCGCGAAAAGACTCAATAAATGGAGAAAATCGATAGTAAGTGCTCGTGCTAATGTCATCTTCTTCACTCTGAAGAGGAACTAGCTCTTTCTCTTTTGTAGTATGCTCATGATTGAGAGACTTCCGTTCATCTTCTCGCTCAGGAATCATCCCCAAAATAGCAAGATTAAGTTCTTCGCGTAAGTCTTTGAGTGAATAAATAACATTATTCATTTTATCGACTAGTACAGCTACTCCAGTCCCTAACAATAAACCGAGAATCGAACCTAAAGCCAAATCCTTGGCTAAGCCAGAAGATGATATTTCACTGACTGAAGGAGAGGCAATCAGATCCCACGGTACTTCTTGACGAGCGGCACTGATCATCAACTCTTCGCGTTTTTGTAAAAATTTACTCAGTTGTTCTGTGGCAATTTTTAATTGTCTTTGGAGATTTTCATATTGACGAGAGATGACTGGGAGTTGACCCGTTTCGATTGATAAGGCTTGACTTGCTTCATTTAGTCCCTGAAGCTTGGCTTCCAAAACCTTCACTTGGGTCGCAACAGTAATAAACTGTTTGCTAAGATCCTGCCGCAGCGCATTTTGATAAGGCAACGACTGTGCGTTGGGAATACTCTGAGCTAGTCTGCTACCGAGTAGAGCATTAGATTTTTGCTGTAATAGTGGTAGTAATTCTTTTCTTTTTTCCCGTAGTGAAACTATTTTAGGGTGCTCTTCTGTCAAGTCAGCCGATAGACTCTTTAATTCAACATCAATGTCTTGCAGTTGCTTGACTAGTTGTTGATAGCCAGGGGCCTCACTCAGCACGGACGCAGCTTCCGCACCTTGGGGCTGAAGTTGAATTTGCTGCTCTAAAGAACGATAAAGTTGTTTTGCTTTAGTAAGCTCTACTTGAGTTGTCAGTTGCTCCTGCTTAGTATTACTCATTTGGCCGCCGATTTGAGATCCCAGCGTAGTCGGATCGATCAACTGATTCTTCTCACGGAAAGTCTGTAATGCCGATTCTAGATCGTGGACTTGAGTTTTGACCTTGGGTAATTGGGAGTCTACAAAGTTAACAGCTCGGCGCACATTTGTTTGGCGTTCGCTCAAACTATATTTAATATAGGCACTAGACACGAGCTTCAGTACCTGTTCCGTCTCAGCAGGTGAAGCAGAGTGATAGCGGACTTCCAAAATTTTTGTTTCTGATTGTTCTTTAATGCGACTAATGGTTAAAGACTCTCTCAGTTTCCCATAAGAAATTCGTGGATAAGATGGTCGGAGTTGTTCAACTACCGGAAGTAAGATTTTATCGCTTAGTAGAAGCTGGATTTGAGTTGGATAATCTAGGGTCGTTTTTGATGATTGGGCACTTCCTAGATCTTGATCTTCACCACCTTTCTGATTGCCAGTGACAGCCGAAACTACTTGCCCTTCAGCGGTAACTGGCTCGATCAATATTTTGAAGCTTCCTTCGTAGGCAGGAGATCGAGTCCGGTTCCAGGCAATTGTGACACCAATCACGAGTATATTTATCAAAAAAACAATCCGAATCCGTCTCTGGATCGCATTAAAAGCTTGCCCAAGGTTCAGACCACCTTCCTCGGAATTGATCCCGAGTGTAGCTTCGGAATTAAGCGTGTTGAGTTGCAATTGCTGGTTTGGATGACTTTTACGCCAATTATCATCATCCGCTTTTAATTCTCCACTTATAACGATACTCATTTATGACTAACCCTAAAAATTATCAGAAGGTTAAAATACTTTTTAAAATGAATTGAGCAACGTGAGATTTAGGTAATTTCTCAAAAAGTTCTGATATCAAGCAAGTTATAGATTCAGCAGCGAGCAAATATTTCTATCTCTAGGCTGTTAAATTATCATCTGTTACCTGAGCAAGCTCATTTTTTCATCCTTAATATGTAATTCTAACCAGTTGAAGACTATTGGGGAGAAAATTCAGCTATAAAGCTGACAAGACGAAAGGGTGCTCGGATACGTTTCTTTATCACCAAATTGCCTGACTAATCTGGTAGGCATTTTGTCAAGAATTGAGATTAGACTATTTTGGTAAAAGATTGACGATAAATAACCGTGTATATAGATAGGCGATGAATTCAGAAAGGAGTGTGCGAGATCCTTCACTAGATTTCCACCAATTTTGAGGATCGTAATGAAGTGGCGTGATCGCGATCACACCGATTTTGACCTGGGGTTCAAAAGCCTGTTTAAATAGAATCCAACTGCGGCGAGAGTGGGTACCTAGGGTAAATAGATTGAGCGAATTAATCTGTAAATTCGTTAATGTTAGCCATGCTTTGAGCGCTGTGGCAGAATCATCGGTACGACTGACACCAGTGCCGTTGTAGGGAATAGCGGCTAGGTATTGCGGCTCTAAGCCGATCTTCGTCAAAGTTGCTGCGGCTAGCTCGGCAAAAGTTTGGTACTCAAACAAATAAGATCCACGTGGAATTGGGCCGCCAATGGTGACTAATTGCTGATAAGAACCCTGCCGAAATTCATGCATTGCCGCTTTGATCGCATAATCTGGCAGCCATCCTTCAACGACTAAAATATCTGCGGGAATTGGCGCATTTTTGGCTAGAAATTGATGAATATTAAAAATTGTCAATCCTAGTAGCACAAAGCCAATTAGAGACAGGATGATACATACTTCTCCAATCGGGATGATGTCTGGTAAACAGATATGCTCGATTGTTAAACCTCCGGTAAAAGTTTTAACCCAATCCTTTCAAATCAACCAGATCTAAGATTATTAACCAATCATAAAATACTGGCTGAATACAATGATAATTACCAAAACTTCCATTGGCACAGTAGCTGGGAATGAAAATTGATTGATGAATGTGGTATATCTTAGCAGGTTTCACCTTTTTTTACAAAAAGAATAGTAACCTGAGTTTAACTAGCTGGAGTCTCCTCAATCTCAGGTTACTATTCTTTATTAGGTTAAAAGTGCGATCGAAAGTAAATTTTGATATATTAAAACCTACCCTCAAGATTTAGTCAAGAGTGTCCCAAAGCCGATGATGGGAGTCGAACCCACGACCAATTGATTACGAATCAACTACTCTACCACTGAGCCACATCGGCATAATTAATATACTTGCAACACAATTGCAAGTTGACTTGATCTCAAAAGTATACAACCAGCACCAACATGCTTAATCGATCCATAAATTTACAGTCAGTCAAAAAATGGTAACAGTTCTTAAATCTAGACCGTAATACTGACAAGCTATCAGGATCGAGTAAGTTAATTTTTTCTGAGAGTTACGCCAGATCTTGACTATGCGCCCATCAAACCGTAAGCTGACATCCGCATAATTTCACCAGTATTGAAGCCGATATTATTCAGAGCTTCACCGTAGGCAATCATGAAATCTTCAATCAGCGCATCCTTTTCCATGCCCAAAACCTTGGCATCTTTAGACACATTGTTTAGCATCTTCCAGATTAGGGGAAGATTTTGACGGTTCGCAGTTTGGAGTTCGGCTTTAGATGTTTCAAAGTTAGTTTGGAGCCAGACTTCCCCAAAATTGAGATGCATATACTCATCTTTGACGACACCTTCGGTAATCTTCCGTGCAAAATCATCTGCTACTGGAATATAAATGTTGTAGGCAGCGATCGCAAAACATTCGATAATCAGGGATTGAATCAAGAGACAGGTGACAGTATTTCCTGAAGCCGCAGCAACTTGGAAATTTTCGTGTAGTTGAGCAAAAAATTCTTTGGCAAACGGCAGATCGGGAGTTACCGATAGATTTCGCGCACAGGCTTCAAACCCTTTTTTATGGCGCATTTCCATTTTGGATAACTTGGCTAGATCGTCCTGAGCGTCTGGTAATAGTCCACCCAGTGTAATATAGTTTTCATGCGCTTCCTGTTCGCCTTCGATCACAATCGCATTGATGCGGCTGTAGGCATCTTTGTAGGTTTCGCTTGCAAAGTTAAGTTCCAAACTGGCTGCCATCTGCACCATGAGTTCGATTTCTCCTAATGTGTCCAAATAATATTTGATTTTACGCTAAGCCGATCGAAGACTGCACTTCGATGTAAGGACTTACCGTTATTGTAACGTTTTGCCAGTTAATCTAAAGATTTATTGTTATTTTCAAGCTTTACTATCTTAACCGATAATAAGCGTACTTACATAATAGTTCCAATCCTCATCCAGCCCGAAAGCCGGATGCAACGATGGGGTAGCTTTGACGATTGCGCCTGTGGTCGCCGGTTCCAATCCTCATCCAGCCCGAAAGCCGGATGCAACCAACATGCTGGG
>JANYIT010000044.1 GCA_025358725.1 Chamaesiphon sp. GL140_3_metabinner_129_sub | reverse complement strand
GATTTTCGCTCGATCGAGGGATTCAAGCGATCGAGTACAAGGGTTTTGAGCCTTTAAGCATCAAAACCTTGCACTTGATTCGCAAAAAAAGGCTCAAAACCCCTGCAGTGAATGCCTTGCTGAGATCTTCAGCAAGCCCTAGGTATTTTTTGCCATCGATCGAGACATAATTCGTCCGGCACCATGAGAACAGCTACAAAAACTCTGCGCGTTCCCTTTGCCTTTGACAATATAAGATTTAGTTCCCATTGAACCAGGAATAATACCGTAGTCTTCTGCTTGAGCACGAACGGCACCTTTGCGAGTTACATACACTTCTTCCCCAAAATGCACCTCTTTCTCTGCATAATTGTGATGACAATTAATAGCTAATAATGGCTTCATTTTTTTACCACCATTGAGATGTTGCTCCACGATTCGCATGAATCTTGCCATCATCACATCTCGGTTAGTTTTGGCATAACTTTGTGCCCATTGCAAATCACGCCAATAGGCTTGAAATTCGGGCGTACCAGCAACAAAATAAGCCAGGTCTCGATCGGGTAAACTGAGATCGGCTAATTTAGCCAGATCTTTGGCTGTTTCAATATGACATTGAGCCAATTTATTCCCAATATTGCGGGAGCCAGAATGCAGCATCAGCCAGACTCGATTTTCGGTATCGATACAAACTTCAATAAAATGATTACCACCACCCAAAGAACCAAGTTGACGAATCGCTTTATTTTCTAAACCGCGCACGCCCCGATGCAGTTCTGAGAAACCTTGCCATCCTTGCCAATTACTCGTATCTTTAGCAATCTCTTTATTTTCTTCAAAACCAACCGGAATCTGTGCTTCTAAATCAAGTCGAATTTTTTTGAGTTTACCATCCAATCGATCGCCCATGAATGGTGTTTGAATTGCCATCATGCCACATCCAATATCGACCCCCACAGCAGCAGGAATTACGGCATCTTTGGTCGCAATTACTGAACCGACTAAGGCACCTTTACCTAAATGAACATCAGGCATCAATGCCACATGTTTGAACACAAAAGGCAGGGAGGCAACATTTTTTGCCATTTGAGTTTCTGCCTTTGCCAAATCATGTCCCGCCCAAGACAAGACAGGTTTCGGAGTATCAATTTCTAGTTCTTGATAAGTCATGAATTAGGGGTTAGGTTTTAGGCTTTAGGCTTTAGGGATTGGAGCGGATTGTTGGATTTTGCTTTGCTCTACTCAACTTCAAAACTGGACTTCGTTTTGGGTTTATTTACCCCCCAACCCCCTTGGAAATGGGGGCTAATCTGTATTCGTTATTTGCCAAACAAACTTCCGCCCAGTTTCTTGATCGCTTTACCCGCAATATCAGAATAGCTGAGTTCTCCCGCTAAAACTCTGGCCATCGTCATACTCGCCGAAGGACGCTTAACGGCGGCTTTGTAACTCACTTTGGGGAATTGATAGAACGCACCAGCTAGCCGCTGCGCCCATTTCATCTCCGCACCCCATTCGGCGATCATCGTTGCTGTATAGTTTTCTAGCGCGTTGCTGGTACCACTGAGCGCGGCATGAATCGACTCAGCCGCTTTAATCCCAGAAAAAATTGATGGACGAATGCCTTCAGCAGTCATCGGATCGACAACACAGGCGGCTTCTCCTGCTAGAACGGCATTTTGGGTGTGCAGTTTTTGATCGCCATCCCAGATACAGAGTGGATGCCCGTATTGTTTGAAATCATTGATATCGATGCCAAAGGCACCTTTGCTATAGACATCCAGAATTTTTTTGAAGTCTTGAGCTTCGCCACCACGGAAGGTACCAATGCCGATCGAGTAACCATCAGCTTTGGGGAAGTTCCAAATATAACCGTTTTTAACTAATCCAAATTCAAAGTTGATTGCGTTGACCACATTGTCATTGGTAGCATCTACTTCCAATGCTCCGGCTAAACGACGTTTGCGATCTTTAAACCCCAACCACTTTGCCATGTTACCTTTGGCACCATCAGCAGCGATTAAATATTTACCTTCGACGCTACCATTTGCTGTATTTACTTGCCAACGATCGACCTTAAATTCTATCCCTGTAACTTGGGTATTGTCACGCAGTTCGGCACCTTGTTTTTGAGCCTGTTGGACCAGAAAATGGTCGAAAACATCCCGCCTGACCATCCAAATTGGTTCTTGATTTTCTAGCTTGACATCAACTGGATCTGCTAGATTCCAAGTGTATCTTAAAGTGTCTACTCGACAGGAAATTGCCGGACTAAAATCAAAATCAAACCATTGCGCGATCGCTGGCGATACGCCACCCCCGCAGGGTTTGTAGCGAGGCAAAGCATCTTTCTCTAAAATCAAGACCGATCTACCTTGCTTGGCTAGATGGTAAGCTGCACTGCCCCCAGCAGGTCCAGCACCGACGATAATACAATCAAACATAAATAGCTAGCTATTTGGATACTTTGGCCACGGCTCTAATTAGCCCCAATCTCGACCATTGTAACTCTAGTAACAGCAAGGATACTATGTAGATTTTACGGATGTTGTGATGTCAAACAGTTTACGCCCCAATCCCCACCTGATCTATAGGTTCAGACAGAGAAGGAGATCGCTACTGTCAAGACAGTACATTAATTAACTCTTCACTGGTTTGGACTACTAGGCTGCTTGTTGATGTCGATCGGGTGCATCCATCCCCCACTGATGTTTGAGCAGATTTTTGTAGCTATTTTCCTGCATCATCATTTGTTTATACAGGTTGACTAGAAATTCCTGCGCTTGTTCTCGACTCATGTCTTTAACGAGGTGCTCGAATGAGCGGATGCTAAATTGTTGTTCTAGGGATAGGTCAAAGGATTTAGACATAATTCACTCCTACAGATGGGTGGTGAGCAAAATAGCCCCAAGATGGGACAGTTAGTTATCTACTGAGATTTAGATCTAGCTCTGCCGCTATTTATTAAGAAGTATAACATTTATTTGACAAAGCTGTCGATCTGTTATTCAAGAGTATACCCATAGATAACAATTAATCTCTCTAGGTTTCCAGAAAAGATTAAAAAGATTAAGTTAAGTTTTATCAAATTGATTCGCTCGAAAATGCTCAGAATGAACAAAATTTAGATTTTGTCAAGATACTTTGACAATTCGTTAAGTATTCGGCGTTCGGTGTTCGGTGTTCGGAATTTGCGGGATACTTGCATCCTCAAGCCTAATTTATCGATATGTGAGCAAAAGATGGCGACAGTGGGCATACTAGCTATACAGAATCGATACAATTAGCCTGAGCTGAGTTCCGAATGATACCTGCTGACAAGAGAAAAATCACATGGTTGCTGAATACATAACGCTTGATAGTTTGGCTACTCAGTTGAGTGAGATTAAGCACCAACACTTCAGTGGACGCATTTTACTAAAAAGTTCATTGGGACAAGAGTGGTGCCTGTATATTTACCTCGGTCGCATCCTCTATGCGACTGGTGGTAGTCATCCAATTCGCCGTTGGGTGAGAAACGCCACAATTATGGCTGTAGATATCAGCACTGCGGAGGATCTCCAAGTTCGGATTACTGCGCTCACAGATATTTCAGCATTAACACTAGCCGAGCTAAATAGCTGCTGGGAGTACTATCTGCTGGTCAATTGGGCAAAGCAAGGGCGAATTAGCCGCAATGCGCTGATCAAGCACATTCAGACCACGATTGTGGAGGTGCTGTTTGATATCGTTCAAGCTGAACAAGTTAGTTACGAACAGGTTGCTCAAGACCAACTCAGTCCACAGTTAACGCTGATCGATATCGATCGAGCCTTTGGTTTGGCGGTGCAACAACAGCAGCAATGGCAACAGATGGGCTTAACAGATATTTTGCCCGATCGAGCGATCGAGATTGTAGCTGTCGAAGAGTTTCAACAGATCGTCTCAGCTTCTGCTTATCAATCACTCCGATTTATCCTCAATGGACAACATAGTATTCGGGAAATTGCCACCAAGTCCCGTAAATCACCAGCAATCATCGGTCAATCTTTTCGATCGCATCTGAAGTCGGGAACGCTGTGCCTAGTCGATCTGCCTGACTTTACTAGTCCAGTCGATCGGGGCAAGCATCCACATGGATTCATCGCACCCTTGATTGTCTGTATTGATGATAGTCCGTTTGTCTGCGATCGACTGGAGCAAATTTTTCAGCAAGAGGGTTTTCAGTTTATCAGTGTGATGGATTCGCTCAAAGCAATTCCGATCGTCATTGCCAAAAAGCCGCAGTTAATTTTTCTAGATTTGGTGATGCCAAATGCGAATGGTTATGAAATTTGTAGTCGGCTGCGGAAAATTGGGGCTTTTAAAGATACCCCAATTGTGATTTTGACAGGGAATGATGGCGTAATCGATCGAGTCCGCGCCAAGGTGGTCGGGGCAACTGATTTCTTGACCAAACCAGTCCAATCAGAATTGGTAATAGAAATTGCTCATAAGTATCTCAATACCACCGCAGTAAAGTAATTTCAGTTCAGCTAAAGCCTAACACCTAATCTCTAACCCCTAATTTAAAATGGCTACAGCATTAATTGTCGAAGATGTTCAGACCGATCTAATGATTTTGACTAGTTACTTGGAAACGCTAGGTTGGCGGGTAGTAGCGGCAGTGAACGGAGAAGAGGCGTTGACTTATTTAAATACTAATAAGCCAGACATCGTTTTTTTAGATATCGTTTTACCCGGACGGAGCGGGTTTGAAATTTGTCGGGCAATCAAATCTCAAACTAATACGCAAAAAATTCCAGTCGTGATCTGCTCGACTAAAAATACCGATATGGATCGATTTTGGGGATTGAAGCAAGGTGCAGATCTCTATTTGGCAAAGCCTGTGAATCGGCATGATTTTATGAATGTATTGGAGAAGTTGGTTAATTAATATGTCATATTTGCTGTCAATCAAAACATCAATTTTTGATTGAGATCTCGATCGTCCTAATTTGTGTTCGTTATAGAAATAGTAAGTAGTTAATAAGTAGCAGATAACTGATGACTGTTTGGAGGCAAATTGAATTTAGTCAGCGATAATCAAGCAGATCAAGCATCAATCGATCGACCAGATCGACAGTTTTTGAGATTTCAACTTCCACCCAATCTGATGGCGTTAATTGAGATCGAGCTAGTTACCGAACTAGTCAATATTGTGGTCGATCGAGTGGTACCAATGCCGCATCTACCGCCTGCTGTGATGGGTGTTTACAATTGGCGGGGTGAGATTTTGTGGATCGTCGATCTGGCAATGTTCCTAGGTACGGCTAGATTGCCCCGACGTTATCGCAGTCTCCAGCCGACGATTATTCTCACCAGTACTGCTGAGTCTGAAGATCTACAGCCCAAAACAATTGGCTTTGTTGTAGATGAAATCGCGGAGATCGAATGGTGTGAACTAACTCTGAGGCTAGATCCTGTTCCCGATTATCTCTCTCCAGCATTATCAAGCTGGGCACGAGGGATGTGGGAGTCAGCTTCAGGCGAAAATCTGCTGGTATTGGATGGGCAAGCAATCATCAATTGCACCGATTTTCATGCTGATATCTAATTAAATTAAAATTACTTTTTTATATACTAATAAACTAATGAATACGATCGAACGCAACGAAACAGAGCAGGATGTCCCCACGACAGAAACACCAATCATCGACAGCGCAGCTGCAGATTCATTGCTGTGGATCGATGAAGCACAGGCAAATCTAACTCAACTACGTCCACCAATTTCAAAGATTACCGTAGCTTCTTTTGAAGAGAGGCTCCGGCCAAGACAGCAGCAGACATTGCAACGGCAAATTTTCCTGATGATTCTCCCCTTTATTGTCCTACCATTAGGATTAATTGGGTTGGTCGGTCTCAGTGAAATCACCCAATCAAATACACCCCAAACCAAGCAAATCGCCCAAACAAAAGAAGCTGAAGAACATTTGTGGCAATACGTGACTATTTTGCTATCAATTGGCTTTATTAATTTAGGTATTTCGGTCTGGATGACCCGCCGGATCACCAATTCGATTAAACAAGTAAATACTAAACTTACTGAAGCTGCTAATGGCGATCTCTCGGCTCAACTCAATCGAGGTGATACTGCTGAGTTCCAAGAAATTGCGGACAGCTTTAATCAATTGGTTGCTAACTTTAATCAGACTCTGCAACAGCAGCGATTGGCGGCACAGGCAAACAAGTTATTTGGCAAAATTGCGCTGCTGGCTCAGGAATCAGTAGATCGAGTGCAAGTATATAACACTGGGGCGATCGAGCTGCGGCAAATTCTCGATGTTGATCGAGTTTTGATCTATCGTTGCAATCCTGATAGCAGTGCTGTCGCCATTGCTGAATCAGTATCATCTGACTATCAACCGATCCTCTCCACCGCTGTCGGGCAAATGTATTTTGCTGAGTCACCAGAAGAATTGGCTCGATATCAGCAGGGACGGAGTTTGATCATTGACGATCTGCAACAGGTCAAACTCAGCCCCCATCGACGCGATCTGATCACTAAAATGCAGCTCAAATCGATGATGCTGATTCCGATCTTGGCTGGGAAACAATTGGTGGGATTGTTGGCAATCTATCACTGTCGTGGAGTGCGAGAGTGGCAACCTGGGGAAGTATCTTTTGGGACTCAAATGTCCCAGCGGCTGGGATTAGCCGTCGAACAAATTACCACTTGGACTAGTCAAGCAGTGGAATTGCGCCGGACAAATATGTTGGCTCAGGCACTTCAACTCAATGAGCCAAATGAGTTAATCCAATTACTCGATTCAGCTTTAGAAAGCATTCGCCAAGAATTTAATCTCGATCGAGTCATGGTGTTCAGCCTAAATGATCTGCCTGGTGGGCAACTTCACCACCGCCGAGTCGGACAAATTACCGCTATGGCAATTAAACCTGGTTGTTTGCTGCTGGAAGAGGCGGCGATGAGTGAGTATTTGGACTATGAAATTGGGCGAGACAGTTTTAATCTAGACCATATTTCCAGTATTTATAATCTCGATGATACTGGTGGACTCAAAGCTGATGACATCACCCTGCTAGAATGTCTCCAAATCCGCGCTCGGTTGGTGGCACCGATCCTGTTGGAAGGTCAAATCATCGGCTTGGCAGTCGGCCATATGTGTGCGGAGGATCGGCAGTGGGAGCAATTAGAAATTGACAAATTTGCGACAGTTGCCGATCGGATTGGGCTAGTCCTCGATCGGCGCAAATCGATCGAGCAACGAGCAGCCCAGCTTTATTATAAAAATTTACGCTCAGATATTACGCTAAAACTCCGACAGTCACTCGATCGAGACGAGATTATTGCTACTGCCCTCACCAATATTCAGCAGGCTTTTGAATTCGATCGAGCGATCTTTGCCACCTTCAATGACAGTTGGCAAGCGACGATTATCTCCGAATCGCTGGCCCCTGGCAACCGATCGATTTTAGGTGAATCGATCGATGATGCTTTTCTCTCCAAAACTAAAGTTTTACAGCTTGGTAAAGGTCAGATCGCTACAGTCGAGGATATCTATCGAGCAGGTTTGACCGATGCTCAGATCAAGCAGCTCGAACATCTGCAAATCCGAGCAAATGTCGTGATCCCAATTTTAGTCAACAATCAACTGTCTGGGCTAATTATCGGGCAGATGTGTCACGATACCAGGGCTTGGGAGCCAGTCTTGATCGATACAATCGGTCAAATCGCCACTCAAATCGGGCTAGTCTTGAGTCAGGCGCAACTATTCGCCCAAAGAGAAAATGATGCCCGAAAATCACAGATTATCTCCAACTTTACGCTGCAACTGCGGCAATCCTTGAAACGCCAAGATATTCTCACTACGGCAGTCGAACTGGTGCGGAACGCATTGGATCTCGATCGCACCATCATTTTTGAGCTGGATTCAGATTTTAGCGGTAAGATTACCGCCGAATCAGTCGCATCGGGGAAACTGGCGATTATCGGCCAAAAATTTGATGATTGTTGTATCAAAGAAGCTGGATACGATCAAGGGAAAGTTACGGCATTCGCTGATATCTATCAAGCTGGTTTGACTGATTGTCATACCAAGATGTTGGAAGATATTCAAGTTCGGGCAAATTTGGTCGTGCCGATTACGATCGATGGTCACTTGTTTGGGTTGCTGATCGCTCATGAGTGCCAAGAACCCCGTGCATGGCAACCGGAGGAAATCAATTTATTCACTCAGTTATCGACTCAACTCGCTCTGGCACTCAACCAGGCATCGCTGATCGAACAACGAGAAGCAGCCGCAAAACAGTCTCAATTGCTGTCAGAGATTACGCTCAAACTTCGGCAATCGATCGACGAAACCGAGATTCTCAATATCGCGCTCCCAGAAATTCGGACAGCATTGGGACTCGATCGAGCGAGTATTTTGATCGTCGATAGTAAGAGCGAAGGTGAAGGGAAAATCATCGCTGAATCGATCGATGCACCAGAATTTTCGATCATCGGGGTAACTGTTGCTGCGGAATATATGTTTGAAGTGCTGGCGAGGGGTTATGAAGACGGTTCTTTGATCCAGGTTAACGATCTCCAGGCATCGGACTTTAGTGCAGAGCTGATCGCGCATTTACAAAAAATCAACATCAAATCGATCGTCACTGCCCCAATTATTGTCAACAAGAAATTTTTTGGACTATTCAATGCGACGATGTGTCGGCATACCCGCACTTGGGAGCAGTCAGAACTAGATTTCATCCTCCAACTAACTACTCAAATCGGTGTCGCACTCAACCAAGCACAGCTAATCAGTCAATTGGAAGCTGCCAATTTGCAACAATCGGGATATGCAGCTAGCCAAGAAGCGGCGAGAGAAATACTCCAGAAAAACGCTTGGGATCTGTTAATTCAAGTCGATCGCATCAGTCAAGGTGATCTGACGATTCGTGCCCATGTGACTGAGGATGAAATCGGGACGATCGCTGACTCTTACAATTCCACCGTCGAGAGCTTGCGGGGCTTGGTCAATAATGTGCGGAATGTCTCACAGGAAGTCGTCAGCACCACGAATATTAATGAGATCTCCGTCGCGGAACTCTCCCTCGAAGCTCTACAGCAATCTGAGGATATTAGTCTAGCCCTCCATCGACTGCAGGATATGTCTGGATCGATCCAAATGGTTGTAAATAATGCGCTGATCGCTGAATCAGCCGTGATGGAATCGGCGCAACTAGTTCAAGCTGGTGACGCGGCGATGAACTTGGCGGTGGAAGGGATTCTCACTCTCCGAAATACAGTCGCCGAAACAGCGAAAAAGGTGAAGCGACTCGGTGAATCTTCCCAAAAAATCTCTAAAGTTGTCAATCTCATTAGTAGCTTTGCCGCCCAAACCAACTTACTGGCACTCAATGCCAGTATTGAGGCAGCGCGAGCTGGTGAAGAAGGGCGAGGATTTGCCGTAGTTGCCGAAGAAGTTCGTTCACTTGCGCGGCAATCTGCCACAGCTACAGGTGAAATTGAAACACTAGTTGCCAGCATTCAGGCACAGACAAATGAAGTTGTCAGCGCGATGGAAGCTGGTACCGAACAAGTAGTGATCGGGACAAAACTAGTTGATGAAACCCGCTTGAGTCTTGATCGGATTACTACCATTGGTGCCAAGATTGGCGAGCTGGTTGAATCGATCGCCCAAGCCGCACTCCTCCAATCAGAAAATTCGGAGCAGGTAACTCAAAGCATCAACCAAGTTGCCACTATTGCGAATAAAACCTCGCGGCGAGCCGATAATGTCCAAGCATCATTTCAAGATCTGCTCAA
Organism: Chamaesiphon sp. GL140_3_metabinner_129_sub; assembly: GCA_025358725.1. Taxonomy (GTDB): domain Bacteria; phylum Cyanobacteriota; class Cyanobacteriia; order Cyanobacteriales; family Chamaesiphonaceae; genus Chamaesiphon. Next base: position 171 of record JANYIT010000044.1, on the reverse strand, counting down.
ACTCGCTCAAGAGTTACAGAAGAATATTGGTCAGTTTAAGATTGAGTAGGGGATTAGGCTTTAGGCTTTAGGCTTTAGGCTTTAGGCTTTAGGCTTTAGGCTTTAGGCTTTAGGCTTTAGGCTTTAGGCTTTAGGCTTTAGGCTTTAGGCTTTAGGCTTTAGGCTTTAGGC
>JANYIT010000038.1 GCA_025358725.1 Chamaesiphon sp. GL140_3_metabinner_129_sub | reverse complement strand
CGGAGATCTTTACCCCACCCCAGCCCTCCCCTTGGAAAGGGGAGGGAGCAAAAGCCCCCCCTTTACAAGGGGGGGTTGGGGGGGTAAATCAACCTAAACCGAAGTCCAGCCGACTTGTGGATACAGGGTAGCTTTTTAAGGTTTCTAAACATCCTCTAATTGGGTGGAATGCCGACAGGTTCACCCCTGTCCTGAATTAATTGTTGAATAGTAGTTAATAGTTGCTTGAGTTTGACGGGTTTAGCGAGATATTCGTTAGCTCCGGCGGCTAGACATTTTGCGCGATCTCCTTCCATCGCTAGCGCAGTGAGGGCAATGATCGGCATTTCGGTTAGTTGGAGCTGGTGACGAATCCAGGAAATCGCCTCAATTCCATTCATCTCCGGCATTTGAATGTCCATCAAAATCAAGTCGGGTCGATGCTGATCGAGATTGTTGGCGTAGCTTTCCAGAATGGAAATCGCTTCGCGTCCATCTGTTGCCACAATCATCCGGTAGCCCTTGGCAGTCAGATAGCTGGAAAAAGTACTGATATTAGCTTCGTTATCCTCCACTAATAGAATCGCCAATGGTGCGACAATCGATCGACCGATGATCGAATGAGAATCATCAGCCTGACTATCAAACGGCATCAAATCAGTGCTATCTAAAGTGGGCATGATCAGGCAATGATGCGGCAACCGCAGCGTAAAACAGCTACCTTGTTGACGCTCGGTGCTGCGAAATCCACCCTGTCCCAGTAGCCCCTCGGGAAGATTGACTTGGCTCTGGACAGTAACGCTACCGCCGTGGAGTTCGACGATCTGCTTGACTAGGGTCAAGCCCAAGCCAGTGCCTTCATACTGGCGGTTGAGGCTACTATCTAACTGGGTAAAAGGTTGAAAGAGTCGATCGAAATCGTCACTGGCGATCCCAATCCCCGTATCACTGACCGCAAACTCAATCCAACTGCAATCGTCTAAACTGTCCCCAATTGCCGATCGAGTGACACAGAGGGCGATCTGACCGCCCTTGGGCGTAAATTTGACCGCATTACTGAGCAAGTTAATTAACACCTGACGCATCCGCCGTTCATCAACGTTGATTTTGCCAGCCACTGGGGGCAACTGGAGATCCAGTTTAAGCTGTTTATCAAATGCCTGTTGTTTGACAAAGGCCAAACTGGAGTGACACAGCGACAACACCGAGACAGGGGCAATGTCTAGCTCTAGTTTACCTGCGGAAATTTTGGAGACATCGAGGATATCATTGATCAATGATAATAAATGTCGTCCGCTGCGCTCGATCGTCCGCAGCGATTTGAGTTGACGTTCGTCGAAAGCACCAAAGATTTGTTCTTGCAATGCTTCGGACAGCCCCAAAATGGCATTGAGGGGAGTGCGGAGTTCGTGGCTCATGGTCGCGAGAAACTCATCCTTGAGCCGGGTAGCGCGTTTTAGCTCGATATTGGCAGTCTCCAAGTGTTGGTTGGTCAGGTGCAGGTCAATTTGAGCTTGATTGCGTTCGTGTAATGCAGCTTGCTGTTCGGTCACATCGACCAAAATTCCGTCCCAGACGATCGCCCCACGTTCCAGGTATCGCGGTTGAGATTCGGCGCGAATCCACTTGATTGTGCCCGCAGGCATCAAACAGCGACCAGCCCAATTCCACGGCTGTCTGGAGACCGCTGAGGACTCGATCGATCGATAAAAATCCGCTCGATCTTCGGGCAGTAATCGATCATACAACAGCGCGATATCGGCGATGACAGATTCGGCTGACAGCTCAAATAGTTCGGCACATCTGGGACTAACATAATTCATCCGGTGCGTACCATCAGCAGTAACCTCAAATTGGTAGAGCGTACCGGGTACATTGGACACCATTTGAGCATAACGCTCCTCGGATTCGCGCAGGGTGATTTCCATCTGCTTGCGATCGGTAATATCCAAGGCGATACCGACTGTACCGCCAACTTTTCCCGCGCTGGTTTGGATCGGGGTTTTAATGATTTCGAGCCAGCGATCCTCTCCCTGGGCATCGATCATTCGTTCTTCCACAACTTGCCGCTCGCCAGATGCCATCACCACCAAGTCATCATCTCGATATTTTTGGACTAGCTCGACTGGCACATGATCCAGACTCTGTTTGCCGATGATGTCGATCGGCTCACAGCCACAAGATGCCGCAAAAGGTTGATTTACCGCAATAAATCGGCTGTCTGCGTCTCTGAGCCATGCGAGGTGGGGAATATTGTCCAGGAGTGCCGCCAGATAGCTCTGCTCGGTGCGGACATGTTCGGTGGCGATTTGAGCTGTCTGATAGAGTCTGGCATTTTCTAGGGCGATCGCCGCTTGAGTACAGAGAAAGGAAATTACTGTTTGGTGATTTGCGGTGAAAATATCTGGAGCTTGGCGATGTTCTAAATACAGCACGCCCAAAACTTCGGCTTTTTTGATAATTGGCAGACAAAAAACGCTCTGGGGCTGATGTTCGCGCAGATACAAATCGGGAATTTCTAGCGGTTGACGGGCATCAAAGATCTTGACTTGCTGGGTATTTTTGACCCAATAAATTAAGTTTGCTGGGTAGTGAACATGATTTGTTTGGTGTTGCGGCATGATCGCGCAAGCTGGATGGACTGTGGCGATCGCCCGGACTTGCCACAGATCATCAGCCGTTGGCAATACCAACATACAAGTTTCGGCACCGGAATTTTTGAGGATAATTTGGCTGAGTTGGTGAATTAATTCTTCGAGGTCGATCGTGCTGGATAGGGCTTGGGCAGATTGAATCACTGAAACCAAGTCAAAGGTATTTACCTCCTGGCTGCTGGCACTCCTGATCCCAAAAGAATGGGTAATCGTTGCCAGGGTAGATAGAGAATTAAACGCTGTTTGCGGTGGTGCGAAAATCGGCGCGAGTAGGAGGGGATAGGATTGCGCTAAGTGGTCGGTTTTGGCTGTGGCTCCCCAGCGGGTATAACAGTAGTAAGCTTCCTGCAGATAGCTGGCGGCGATTTTTGATTTGCCCCAGTCGAGATAGAATTTGGCGGCGAGTTCATTGGCGAGAGCTTGTTCTTGGATATATCCAGTGGTTTTGGCTCCAGCAATTGCCAGATCGTATAGTTCGATCGCTTTGGCTCTATGACCTAATACTTGCTGAAGTTGTGCGTCTAATAAGTGAAATTTGTGCAGATGATTCATCGGCGCATAGTCTGCCCATCGTTGCAATTTCGCTAGATTGATGGCTACTTTGTCCAGACAGGCTACCTGCGCCTGGGGCGGCATGGATGGATACAATTGCAGATCGATCGACGAACTATAAAAGCAGCACAGGGCGATCGCATACATCCCCGCCATGCTCTCTGTATAGGACTCGGCTAACACTGCATATTCTGCTGCTTGCTGGTATTGCCCGAATAAGTAACAGAGCACAGTTTTGTTAAAATACAAATAATAGAGCGCGGTTTGATGATCAGCTTGCAACAGTAACGGCAGCTTCTCCACTTCACAATAGACTGTCCCGCTTAACTGACAGGGATCGTCAGACTCGCCGAGTAAGTTCAATACAGTTTGGTGATAGATCGATTGATAATTGAGCGCGGTTTCCTGTTTGAGCTGCAAAAGTCCCTGCCGATAGGTAGCCATCTCGACGGCGAGATCTGACAGTTCAGCCCCAGCAAAGTAAGCATAGGCACAATACATTTGGGCGGTGAGGGCACTACTTTCTAAGTCCCCAGCTTCGATCCCCACTTGATACGCCTCACGGAAGAGGGGTAGTCGGCTGCTGAGGGATTCTTGCCAATGGCTAACATAGCTATGTACGATAAAATAGGTACGACATCGATCGGCTGTTGACTGGAATCGATCGAGGATGTTCAGTGCTAGTTGTCCAAACTGATAACCCTCATCCAAATCATCCAAAATTCCACACAGTACCAACCCATAATCGGCATAGGCAAAAGCTGAAATTTGGCAATTCCCCTTGGCAATACACAAGTTGATTTGGGCAAAGATCAGCAATGGCATTAGCAGGGGAGTCGATTGATAAGCAGGTGCGATCATTTGAGTTAAAATCCGCATCACAGCTAGATCGATCGGATCGCTCATCAGTGGCAAATCAACTAAACTAGCAATCGCCCGATCTTTCCCAGCGAGTTGATTCTGCGCCAAAGCTTGCCCAATATCCGCAGGCGTTGGTAGTGATGGAAACTCGACACCTAGTCGCTGGAGCAATTGCAGTCCAATCTGGAGGGATGTTTGTAATTGCCCTTGCGCTTTCGCTCCCAACATCTGGATTTCACAAACCCGAATCTGCTCGATTACGCTGTCTGGATGGGATCTGAATATCGCCACCAGTTGCTCCATGTACGCATAATTTGTACCCAAATAAGCAACTTCTGCGGCTGTCTCATAAATCCGCTGAGTTAATTTAGGCTGAGACTGCCAACTGTCTACTGGCAAGAGTTCGATACAGATATCTAAATATTCAGTCGCCGCACTATAAGCAGTTGCTGTTTTCGCCTGTTGAGCGGCAGTCAAATTTAATTGCAACAGTCGCTCTCGCTCTGCTGTTTGAGTGATCAAACTGCGCCCCAGATTCAATTGATTGACAATCGTAAACAGTTGCTCTTCCTGTACTTCTGACATATTTTCGAGCAGGAGCCGACCAATTTTTAAGTGGATAGATTGTCTTGATGCGGCTGGAATCAGCGAATAAGCAGCTTGTTGGACTCGATCGTGTAGAAATCGATAGGAAGAGGGGGGAGGGGGGAGATGGGAGATGGGAGGGGGGAGATGGGAGATGGGAGGGGGGAGATGGGAGA
>JANYIT010000029.1 GCA_025358725.1 Chamaesiphon sp. GL140_3_metabinner_129_sub | reverse complement strand
GGCAAAGCCTAAGACCGCACTTTTCAAGACAGCAATGTTTTTAGGATGGGGTTACAATCCCCATCCTAAAAATAATCCCCCTCCTTGAGCGGGATTTAGATCCCTGCTTTTTGTTTATTAATACCAAATCCAAAAAATCTGGCTACAGATATATCTCTAGAATCTTGCTCCTCCCCTTTATAAGGGGAGGTTGGGAGGGGTAAAGATCTGTAGCAGTAATTTAGAGAATTGGTATAAAAGAGGGACAATGAATGAGTTGTCCCTATTCACTTTCAACTTTCAACTTTCAACTTTCAACTAACTCTGCACTCGCCAGAGTTGAATTTCCCCATAGCTACCAGTGGCAATTGTCCTACTGTTGGCACTAATTGCTACTGATAAGATTGCTCGATCATTGCCTGAGAGCGTATGTAGAAGTTTGCCATCACTGAGATTCCAGATATTCACCGTGCGATCATCACTACCACTAACAATTGTCCGCCCATCCGGAGAAATTGCCACACACCCGATCGATTTAGAGTGCCCAATCAGTGTATTAATCAAATTGCCTGTAGTTGCTTCCCAAATTTTAATCGTACAATCGTGACTAGCACTGATCACTTTTGTACCATCAGGAGTAATGGCGATGCCACTGACACGACCACTATGCCCTAATAATGTTTTGAGCAGTCGTCCTTCCTGAAGATGCCACAACCGCACGGTATAATCACTGCTACCACTAGCAATTAACTGAGTTTGGGCATGAGTAGCCAGACAAGCAACATTTTGGAGATGACCTTGACATTGATGAATCAATAGCCCATTTTGCGGCTGCCAGATCTTTAGGACTGCATCATTTCCGCCCGCCACCAATCTTTGTCCATCACTAGTCAAAGCAATAGCGTTGACAGCAGATTTATTGTCTAGTAGTTGTGGTAATTTTGTCCCTGTGGCAAGTTGCCACCATTGAATCGTCCCGTCCAAACTACCACTAATAATTGTCTCTGCATCAGCAGTAATCAAGACACTGTAAATCCAGTGGCTGTGACCTAATAAATTATGAATCAACCGACCATCTGACAGCCGCCAGACCTTCACAGCATCATCTACGTGAGTAATGTCACCATGTCCGCTGACTAGCCATTGCCCATCGGTACTAAAGGCTAGAGTGTATACCTCGCTAAAATATCCAGTGAGCTGATGAACCAGTGAGATTTGCTCATAAGAAATTTGTGCAGATCCACTTAGTACTGGCGATCCCATCTCTAGATCTGCCTGAGCAACCATGCCTGTTATTTCCGCTTCAGTCCAAGTTTGGGAAATTCCCTCTAGTTCTGTCGGTTTCAGCATAATATGTGCGAGTCGATTCCAGCTTGATGCTGGAGCCGCAAGCTGCTGACAGACGATGGGGAGACAACTAGCTGAGGGAACCACTTTTTCGATCGCTTGGAGCCGTTCGCGTGCGTCCCTGACGGCTAATTGGAGTGATTTACCGCCGGAAAAAGCTTTGAGAAACAGTTTCACAAATTCCTGCGCGACTTGATCTTGGACAGCTTCCCGCATCACAATCAAATTAGGAATCTGGAGATCGACTAGCTCACTCGCAAGTTCTAAACCTTCACCACAATTGAGGATCAATAATTTTAGTCCCCGTTGAACTGCGGCACGAATTCGATATTTGAATTCAGTAATGGTAATTGTATCGTGGTGATTGATGTAGATCCGATTATTGGGCAAGTAGCCAGAAATATAACTACTGAAAAATAGCACACTCCAAGACTTCTGAGCTAATAAATTGACAAAATCAGCATGACTGGGTGCAACGATAAATTCTGACTTAGTATAAGGCAGTGCATCTAAATATTCTCTACTGCGATCGAGTTTAATCCCTTGGGCACTAGCGAGCATCGACAGGACTGAGACTTGCAATTTTTCTTCATTTGCCGCACTTTCCGAGATCGTGGGAATCAGTGCCAGACTCACCTCCGCCTGCGGATATCGATCGAGTAATGGTTGCCAGATGGAATTCCACGGTAGCTTGAGCAATACTTTGGAGCGGCTGCGAACACTAATATCAATTTCCAGATCGGGATCGATAGTTGTCGCCAACCGCTCGCGGATTGTCTGAAATCCAGGCGAACCATACCATTGATGTAGATTTGCTTGGAGCATCGCACCAGCATCTAGACAGTCATTAATTCGCTCTGGAACTAGACTGACAGCTTTATTGCTCAAGCTACCGTGGAATTCCATCTGGCAACCATTACTCGATCGATATCCGCAGGCGGAGGTGAGTCTGGCACTGATTCCCACGATCTCGGAAAGTGCG
>JANYIT010000015.1 GCA_025358725.1 Chamaesiphon sp. GL140_3_metabinner_129_sub | reverse complement strand
TTTGGGTGTATCCACCATGGCGTTCAACCTCAACGGTTTCAACTTCAACCAATCAGTTGTTGATGCTCAAGGTCACGGCATCAACACCTGGGCTGACATCATCAACCGTGCTAACCTCGGTATGGAAGTAATGCACGAGCGTAACGCTCACAACTTCCCTCTCGATTTAGCTGCTGGTGAAGCTACTCCTGTTGCTTTGACTGCCCCTTCCATCAACGGTTAATACCTGTTTGATTTAGAGAGAAAAATTTAAAACCCCTTCACTAGTAATAGTGAGGGGGTTTTTGCGTTGGGGTAATTTAATTTTGGTGAGTACAGAAACAGTGCTTACCAAAACATGTCACGAATCTAGATTTAGTCGATCGGTAGAATGTCTTTACCATCCATTACACTAGAGGTAGAGCCAATAGATCGATCGACGATAACTGTTAATTTCTGATTATGTTTGACCAATTAGCCGAAAGTTTAGAATCAGCCTGGGTAAAGTTGCGCGGGAAGGACAAGATCAAGTCCTCGAATATTCAAGACGCGCTCAAGGATGTCCGTCGCGCTTTGCTCTCGGCTGATGTAAACGTCCAAGTGGTTACAAATTTCGTTAAGGAAGTCGAAACAAAAGCTCAGGGCGCAAACGTAATTTCAGGAGTTCGTCCCGATCAACAATTTATCAAAGTTGTCTACGATGAATTGGTGCGGACAATGGGGGAAACAAATAGTCCCCTCGCAAATGCCGCTCAAAAACCTACAGTTATTCTGATGGCTGGTTTGCAAGGTGCGGGTAAAACTACCGCTACCGCGAAACTCGCGCTCCATCTGCGGAAAGAAAATCGTACCACTTTGATGGTCGCTACTGACGTATATCGTCCCGCCGCGATCGATCAGCTAATCACGCTGGGCAAGCAAATCGACGTACCAGTGTTTGAAATGGGTACGGATGCCAATCCGATCGAAATTGCCCGTCAAGGTATCGCCAGGGCGCGAGAACTGGGTGTAGATGTCGTAATTGTCGATACTGCCGGACGGTTGCAGATTGATGACCGGATGATGACCGAGTTAGCTGATGTCAAAGCCGCAATTCAACCGCATGAAGTCTTGCTCGTAGTAGACTCGATGATCGGTCAAGAAGCAGCGAATGTTACGATGACATTCAACGATCGCATTGGCATTACTGGCGCGATTCTGACCAAATTAGATGGGGATACTCGCGGTGGTGCGGCTCTGTCGGTGCGGGCGATTTCGGGACAACCGATTAAATTTGTCGGTGTCGGTGAAAAAGTCGAAGCTCTCCAACCATTCTATCCTGAACGGATGGCATCGCGGATTCTGGGGATGGGTGACGTACTCACCTTGGTAGAAAAAGCTCAAGAAGATTTTGACATCGCCGATGCTGCCAAATTAACCGAAAAAATTCTCGAAGCCAAATTTGACTTCAACGACTTCATCAAACAGATGCGGATGTTGAAAAATATGGGTTCTCTGGGTGGTTTGCTGAAGATGATTCCAGGGATGGGTAAGCTCTCCGATGGACAGCTAAAACAGGGCGAAGATCAACTAAAAAAAGCTGAAGCAATGATTCAGTCGATGACAAAAGAAGAACGCGGTAATCCCGAATTACTCGCCAGTACTCCCAGCCGTCGCCGTCGAATTGCCAAAGGCTGCGGTTACGATGAAGCTGCTGTCAATAAGCTCATCGCCGAATTTACGCGGATGCGAACGATGATGCAACAGATGAGTATGGGTAATTTCCCTGGTATGGGTGGTGGTAAACCTAGTGCGGGTTTACCAGGTGTCGCTGCGATGAAAGCGAAGAAGAAGAAAAAAGGTTTTGGAACTCTCTAAAGTTGATTCGTTATAATCAACAATCTTCTACATGTAAATCCCCTCCTCGGAGGGGATTTAATGCTAACCTAGCTTTTTAGCTAAGATTTGGTTGGCTAATTTAGGCTCTGCACGTCCGCCAGTTTGCTTCATCATTTGACCGACAAAGAAGCCCAACAGTTTAGTTTTTCCTGCTTTATACTGTTCTAATTCTTTGGGATTAGCGGCAATAATTTCATCAACGATTTTTTCTAATTCAGCAGGATCGGAGATTGAAGTCAATCCTTTACTCTCGACTAATTTTTGAACTGAACCACCATGCTCGAATAGTTCGGGTAGAATTTCTTTGGCAATTTTGCCATTAATTGTACCTTTATCAATCAGATTGATTAATTCAGCCAAAATAGTTGGAGTTAGCGCGATATCCTTGATACCTACTTTTTGATTCTTCAGATAGGCGGTAATATCACCCATTACCCAGTTAGCCGCTTGCTTGATATCGGCACCAGCGGTAATTGCTGCTTCGAGATATTCAGCGACAGATCGATCGTCGGTCAAGACTCGCGTATCATAGGGTGATAGACCCAGTTCGGTTTGATAACGGTGACGTTTTTCGACGGGTAATTCTGGTAATTCTGCCTTCCACGCCGCCTTTTGACTATCTGCCAAAATCATCGGCGTTAAATCGGGTTCGGGAAAATAACGATAGTCGCTCGCACCTTCCTTGCTCCGCATACTAATCGTGCGTTGAGTGCCTTCTTCCCACAGCCGAGTTTCTTGGAAAATTGGCTCATTATTGCCAATCGCGGCAATCTGTCTCTCAATCTCGTAATCGATCGCCCGTTGAATTGCACTAAACGAGTTCATATTCTTGATCTCTACTTTAGTCCCAAACGCCTCACGCCCCACAGGACGCACGGAAATATTTACATCGCAACGCAGTGAACCTTCTTGCATATTGCCATCGCCTACGCCTAGATAGCGAATAATCCGGCGGATTTCTTGGGCGTATTCAGCGGCTTCGACACCGCTGCGAAGATCGGGTTCGGAGACGATTTCGCATAGGGGTACGCCAGTCCGATTGTAATCGACGAGGGAATAACTCGAACCTGCCAATCTGTCACTACCACCATGCACGAGTTTACCTGCATCTTCTTCCATGTGCATCCGGGTGATGCCGATTTTCTTGCGGGTGGGAACGCCTGCGTCGTCGAGAATTTCGATTTCTACCCAGCCATGCTCGGCGATGGGCAGATCGAATTGAGTGATTTGATAGTTTTTGGGTAAGTCAGGGTAGAAATATTGCTTCCGATCAAATTTACTATAAGCAGCAATCTGACAATTGAGCGCTAAACCAGCTTTGACGGCGTACTCTAGCACTTTCTCATTCAGAACTGGCAACACTCCCGGCATTGCCGTACAGACAGGACAAATATTATGGTTGGGTACAGAACCAAACTCGGTAGAACAGTTACAAAAAATCTTGGTAGCAGTATTGAGTTGGCAGTGAGTTTCTAACCCAATTACGGCTTCATACTGGATTTTAGTCGGTGTAGCTACGGTCATGGGGCTATAAAAAGTTGGTGTAGAGCGATATCTATCTCCTATTGTATCGTGGCGGTAGTGAGTTGCTGATCGATCGAGTCCTAAACTTGATGCCGATCTCTGATTTAGAAAAAATGCCGCTCCATAGACTAAGATCATCGTTGAATTCAGCACTTACATTAAATTCTAGAACTCTCACCCTGAATCCCTTTCCTGATGGATAGGGACTTTTAATCATGTCTCGCGATCGCAAATTAATTCAACTATGGCAACAATTTATCCCTCTATCCTTATCCGATGTATCGATGGCATTGGGCGATCCTTTAACTACTACCACTCTCGCCCATTTACCAGATGCGAGAAATAATATTGCGGCTGTCGGGGTGGCAAAAGCGATCGCGATTTTTTGCGAAAGTCCGATTATTATGTTGCTCCATGCGAGTAATGCTTTAGCTCCTACTCAATTATCCCGTCGAGCATTATGGAAGTTTGCTTTAATTGCCAGTGGATTGATGAGTTTTTTACTCGCTTTGACAACTATACCGTCTATTTTTGCGATCGTTGGCGAAGGTTGGTTGGGTGTTTCGCCGAGCTTGAGTAGTTCGATTCGATCGACACTATCGATCGTGATTTTATGGCCATTGGCGATCGGTTGGCGCAGATATTTTCAAGGTTTATTAATTCATAGCGGACAAAGTAATGCAGTCGCTCAAGCGGGGATAATTCGGCTCTTAGTTGTCGGCGGAATTCTCGCAGGTGGATTTACGCTCAAAGCCAACGGTGCAGTAGTCGCAGGGATGAGTTTAGTCTGGGGCGTAATTGCTGAAGCTTTCGCTGTCACTTATTTGGCGCGAAAATTAGGAGCGACTAAACCACCAGAGCTAGTATCTACCCCCGAATTACCTCAAGATTTAGCTGGTGTGTGGAAATTTTACGCACCTTTGGGCGGCACGATGATGTTGGGATGGGGTGCCAGAGCAGCTCTAGTGGGAATTGTGGCGCGATCAAATGATGGTAGTATCGCTTTAGCTGCTTGGCCTGCTGCTTGGGGGTTAGTATTAGTTATCGCTAATTCTACCCGGATGGTACAGCAGATTATCATTCGCAATCGAAAATTAATACCCGATCGATTCTTAATTATCTTTGCAATTAGCGTCGGAATTGTTTGTTCATTAATTCTATTATCTGTCAGCGGGACACCAATAAGTGAAGCCGCGATCAGTTATTTTATTGGTAATGATCGAGAATTAATCGATCGAGTGCGTCCGGTATTATTAATCTGTGCAATGATGCCGTTATTAGTATCAATCCAAAATGCCCTGCAAGGTTTTTTAGTCAGTGAAGGACGCACCTGGGGCGTAAATCAAGCCGCTTGGGTAGGCGCAATTGTGATGTTGAGTGCAGCATATTTAGCCGCACAATTAGGCCAAAATGGAGCAATCGCCGCAGCAATTGGGATGCTGTTGGGAAATACGATGGAAATCAGTTATTTGTTTTATAGTTGGAAATCAAAAGTCTAATTTACAGATCGAGCAGATTGTTTTCAACTTTTAACTTTCAATTTTCAACTAAATCCCATGACTTTTCCCAATCACCCAATGACGACGAAACGATCGAGCCAGACTACTCTCTTTAAAAGAGAGATAAATCGGTCTACCATGAGGACAGGTACGCGGATTGCGGGTGCGTTGCCAGCGATCGAGCAAACTTTGCATTTCTGATAAACTCAGGGATGTCCCATTCCGAATTGCACAGCGACAAGCCACGGCAACCTGTGCAGCTTGTAAATCTCCACCCAGGCTGAGTTCAGTAATCGCTGCCGCCAGATCTTCCCGCAGTAATAGCGGTGCGGGAGCTGTCCGAATCGCCGACAAACCTTCGCCAAAAGGATCGACAATTAGCCCGATCTGTTGTAACTGGTCTATTTGCCGCTCGGATAGGTGCGAAAGTATGATCGGTGGTTCTAGGGGTAAAAGTTGCCAAGCAGCCGTTATTTGCTCGTACAGTACTCGCTCATGGGCGATATGTTGCTCGACTAACCATAGTCCATCAGTATGTTCGGCGACGATATAAGTATTCAGAACTTGTCCGACGGCGCGAAGTTCGAGTAAACCTAATCCATCGCCATCATTACTAGAAATCGATGCTCGTTCCGTAATGCCAAAGGCAAGGCTGCGCCAACGCGAAGCGTCTGCCTGCGCAGAGAGGCTACGCCAACGATTGGGAATCTGATAAGCCCCTTGTTGTTCGGCGACTGTAAGCAATTTACCAATTCGACTGGTGATCGTAGTATCATCATCATCAATGTCTTTAGCATCAAGATTCAATGCTCGATCGAGTGCTTGTAATACTTGCGACTGCCAATATTCAATCTGTTGAAGGTAGATCTCTACCTTCGCTGGATGGCGATTCCAATCAATATAGTGGGGCGGAATTTGGAGATGGAGAAAACAAACGGGATATCGATCGCGTGGTAATGTTCGGGCTAATCCACTAACGATCGTTTGCTCCAATTCTGGTGCCCTGACAATTCGTCCATTGACAGCGACTTTTACCCAGTCTAGTCGATGACGGTGACAGTGATCGGGTAGTCCCAAAGTTAATTGAATTTTGGATTCTTCATCTCGATCTTTCTCTGCGACTGAAGAATCGGCGGTGTGAATGTAGGAAATGGGATTGAGATTAGTTAGATCTTGAATCTGCTTGAGTGGTTGAATCTTCAGCTCTACATACTGAAGATCGTTCACCCTAACTTTTGGTAATAATTGCGGGATAATTTGTTGAGTGGTTTTACTGGCAACGATCTGAAACCACGGACGATGTTGTTGTTCTACTGTCCAACTGATCTGGGGATAACATAGAGCCAGATGATAAATGATCGTCTGTACCTGGCGCAATTGCTGACTTAGATTGGGTAAACCTTCACGTCTAGCTTCCCAGTCACCGAAGAGATTTTCGACATTAATTATCGTACCAGGGGCGATCGCGACTTGCTGTTGACGCAGAACTTCGCCCTGATGGTTGTAGACTAGATGCCAACCATCGCAACTGTAGCGGGGACGACTATAGATTTCGAGATTGGCAAGTTGAGCCAGACTATGGAGCGCCTCGCCGCGAAAACCCAGACTGGTGATGTGAAATAGATCGTCTCGATCGTCAATCTTACTAGTACTATGAGCCGTAGCCGCAAGCTGGAGATCGGCAAGTTCGATGCCGATGCCATTATCGGCTACCTGAATCCGCCACTTGTCAGGAAACAGTGAAACCGTAATCCTCGAAGCCCCAGCATCGATCGCATTTTCACATAGTTCTCTAACAACAGCCGCTAGAGAGTCAATGACTTCCCCCGCAGCAATCAGGTGAATTACATCGATAGGTAGAGGATGAATCGACATGTCACAGTGAACATTAACCTTTAAACCGCGTAAGCATTTTGCATCGCCCAGACAACCAGGAAGATGATCCCACCGATAATAATCACCGAAGAAATAGCGATCGCTACCGGAGTATCAGCTCCTTTGAATTTCATGATACCGCGATCGAGATCTGACATAATTGCAATAATAATAGTTTCTCTATACTAGGATAGCAAAAATTGCTAACTGACAACCAACTACCGATGCTAAGATACGGTGATTCGATCGATTGATTTAGTTATAGATTGATAACAATAAAATTGTGGGCATTGCACTAGAAAACGTCTCCAAGTCCTTTGGGAGCTTCCAAGCTGTCGATTGCGTCAATCTAGAAATTAGCCAAGGCTCATTAGTAGCACTTTTAGGCCCATCTGGTTGTGGTAAATCTACGCTCCTTAGGCTGATCGCTGGCTTGGAACCACTCGATCGCGGACGGATTTGGCTGGCAGGAACAAATGCTACCAAACAGAGCGTTCAGGAGCGCAATATCGGCTTTGTTTTCCAGAATTATGCCTTATTTAAACATCTAACTGTCCGCCAAAATATCGCCTTTGGGTTAGAGATTCGCGGATCGGCACCTGCAAAGATTGCCAAAAAGGTCGAAGAACTCCTCGAATTAATCCAACTGAGTAGTTTAGGCGATCGATACCCAGCCCAGCTTTCCGGCGGGCAACGCCAACGAGTAGCCCTCGCTAGAGCTTTAGCTGTTGAACCTCAAGTGCTCCTGCTCGACGAACCTTTTAGTGCCTTGGATACTAGAGTCAGAAAGGATCTACGCGCTTGGTTGCGGCAGCTTCACGATCGAGTCCAGATTACCACAGTTTTTGTCACTCACGACCAGGGCGAAGCAATGGAAGTTGCTGATCACATCGTGATCATGAACCAAGGACGAGTCGAACAAGTCGGCACTCCAGCGGCTATTTATGACCATCCAGCTAATTCTTTTGTGATGAGTTTTATCGGTTCTGTAAATATCTTGCCCAGCAGCTCAAATATCTTTCAGGCTAATGGGTTTGAATCTACCAATCCCAAGATGTTTCTCCGTCCTCAAGATATCGCGATTTTGTTGGAGAGCGGCTATACCAATGAAACCGGATCGAGCAACAATACTGTCCCAGCAAAAGTCAATCGCTTAATTCATCTCGGTGCGGAAATTCAAGCAGAACTAGCTTTAGCTGATGGACAGGTAATCATGGCACATCTGACCAAAGAACGCTTTGACAAGCTTCAACTCGAACTCCAACAGCAGGTATTTGTTCAGCCCAAAGCAGCTAGATCTTTTCCACTTGATTATTCGATCTAGCGAAAAATATTCACGAGATTCGCACGACACCCAGCCCTGGCAAATCACCTGGGATTAACTTTCCATCAATTAATTTGGCACCTGCAAACGGATCGTCTATTAAATTTAGATGACTATCCAAATCTAAATAATCTGCCAATGGCGACAACTGCGCGGCGGCAGTATTTGCCAAGACTGTATCTGAATAGCAGCCAAACATTACCTGCAAACCGTGAGCGCGGGCAGTATGAATCATCCGCATTGCTTCTGTCAATCCGCCAGCCTTCATCAGTTTAATATTAATCCCATCGACTCTCCCAACCAATTCGGGAATATCTCGACTAGTAAAACAACTTTCATCGGCGAAAATTGGTAGCGGTGATTTTTGCTTTAATTCTCCTAATCGTGCTTCATCACCGCGCGCTAATGGTTGTTCCAGATATTCTACGCCCAAATCTGCCAACCACTGACTCATCAAGATTGCATCTGCGAGATTCCAGCCACCATTCGCATCGACAGTTAATTTGGCATCGGGCATTTCAGCCTTGACTGCCAACATCATTTCGCGATCGGCACCAATTCCCAAGGGATTCCCCAGTTTTATTTTTAAAAACCGCGCATCAAATAATTCCAACCACCCCCGAATTCTTGCTCTCGCGCCAGTAGGCGTATTAATTCCCACCGTTACCGAAATCGGTACGATTTTAGCTCGATCCAATCCCCACAATTGCCACAGTGGTAAGCCGACACTTTTTCCCAACCAATCATACAGTGCCAGATCGATCGCCGCCATCACTGCTGACGGTAGCTGATGTTTGTTGATCAGGCTGTCGATCGATTGGCGTTGCAGCGGATGATAAGCTGCCAGATGAGGGATAAACGCCTGTAGAGCAGTGGTAATTTGATCGATCGATTGGACTTGACTACCGATCGAAAATGGCACAGCTTCGCCCCAACCAGTAATATTATCCGCCGTAATCCCCACTGCCAAATTCTGATTTTGGCTACTGGTACCACGACTGATTGTCAATGCAAACCGTTTATTGACAGTATAGGGATAAATTTCGATTTCCATAAATTAGCGATTGTCTTCTTTTAGAAAGCAATCCATTCGAGATCACTCATTTTTCCTCTCCATGATGATAATGACGACAATCTTGACAGAGACCATCTGGATTTACAGCACAACGAATATAAGGAGATCTAGCATTATAACTGCAACTCAGGTCACCAATTACATAGCCGATACCTTCTATATATTGCTCTTCCGGATCTTTAGTCA
>JANYIT010000012.1 GCA_025358725.1 Chamaesiphon sp. GL140_3_metabinner_129_sub | reverse complement strand
AATTAAGCGACTGGCTCGTAAAACCATCTGCTTTTCTAAATCTGTTGTGATGCACGATATTGTGATTGGTTTGTTTATCAATCGGTTTGAATTTGGGTGTGCCATTTAACCTCCTCTCCACAGATCTAGAACATTACCTATGTTTTTACTACATCGACCGACTCAAGTGCTCGTTGAAATTCTCGAACTCAGCGATCTATTCGATCCATTCAAAACTCAGATCCTCGGCATGGCTCATGCTGGAGAAGAGCTGCAAGATCCTGCCTTATTTCCTAAAGTAGAAATGGTATTTCCGTCTGAAGAATCTTTACCCATCTGCTGGTTAGATGGTCACTATCGCGAACATCTTCATCTCGGACAATCCAGAATGGCAGCCTCAGCCGGATAAGGTTGTCTATTTGAGTTGGCGAAACGATTTCTCGTTTCGCCATCAGCTAGGGGGCTACGACAATTGTGCCAGTCATCCCCGCATCTGTATGCCCAGGAATCGTACACCGCAACTGATAACTTCCTGATTGCATCGGTACCAACACCCATGCAGCATTAGTACTCGGACGTAATTCTAATTCTTGAATCGCGCTTTTGATCTCTACATTACCCGCATCAACTTTTTGTGTCCAACTATTGCTGGTAAATTCCCGCGCCGTAAAATAGTGTTTTTGAGGGCTGGGATTAGCTAATAGTAACTTGTATTTTTTACCTGCGACTAATTGCAATTGACTAGGAAAGAATTTGAGTTCGTTAGCAGTATTTCCCAAACTAGTTTTCAGGTCAATCGGTTTGGCAATTGGGATTGGAACTGCCAAGACAGGCATGATTTGAAAACAGTAGATCGTGACTAGCACGACCAGGCAACAGCACCAAAACTTGAGACCATCGATTAGAGATCGCATAATTATCATCCCCACTCATTTTCAGGCATCATCGAATGTAACTCTACCATACTGGGATTGGGATGAAAAAAAGTGAGAATATTGCTAAAGCTAACAAAATGAGTAAGCTACGTTCGATTAATTTATTGTCAGTTCGCTTTTCCATATGAAACTCACTCTACTTTACAAACAATAATTGGGATTTTCGATCATCCTTATTCTTAAACTACATCTAAAAGATGAGTATCTTGTGAAGATCTGCGTTCTGAGACATTACGGAAGAGTGCCACTGTAAACCAGATTGCAAATGCCGTGGAGCGTGGTAAAAGTAAATGAGCTGCCCCCATCTTGCCAGAATAAACCGATACTGGCAGCAAATATCTTTGGAATTATGGCGATCGAAGTAGCTATTTTGCGTGGATAGTTTCCAAGTACGATCGATTTGGGTAATGCGCTGCCACAATTATTGATTCGCTTTGGTTATGGGAAATCGATGTAACAGTAAATGGAGGGTGAGTTGTGAGTACATCTTCATGCAGACGAACTCAGCATCTCGATCGAGCATCTTCGGCTGTAACCCAACCCGTTTCAGTCAGATCTAAACCTCTTTATAAGCAAATAAGTTGAGAAACTTGTGAATAGTAAATAAACCTCATTAACTCATTACCGCTCTTCCTCACGAGTTCTTCAACTTGTCGATCTAAGCTCTATGGTAACGATCTCAAAATCGCCACACTACCTCTAAGAAACTTAGCTAAAACTAGCTTAAAAAAAGGATCTGTAGGTTGGATAAAACCCAACACACTCAAACAGAGTTTCTTTCATCCCTTAAATGACATTTATGTCAGCTTAGTTGCTCTTTTGGAGGATCGAGCCACAAATTGTGATGCCAAACTCATAGTACCTATTCCTGAATTTAGGATTTAAAATTAAAAATGTTGGATAAAGAGGGAATTAAAAAATACGTAGTATTGTACAAAGAGATTCTAAGCAAACGTCAGATTGTTGTTACCGATAAAGATCTCGATAATATTTATCATTTAATATTGCTGACTTTCGATCTCGATGATTTATATGATTCACTCGTTGACGGAGCCTTTCCCTCGGAAAATCGTTCTCTCGATTCTCTTTCTGCTGTTGGCGTAAGCCTGCCGTGCCTAACGGCAGAAGCTACGCAAACAGAGCCGCTACGCGAACGTAGCGATGAGTTGGAAAAGATCGAGCAAAAGATGATTTCATTAATGCCCGATCGTCAGCCGATCGCCTTAAATTCGATCGCTCTAGTGTTTACAGCAATGGAAGAGGAAGCTCATACCGATCTGAGCGAATCGCTGACTCGTTACTTGAGTGTCTGTGGTAAAAGTATCGGTGCTCAACTGATTACAGGCTATTTAGCAAGCAAAAATCAGATTGAATTGGATATTTGGCTGTCACCACCTATCGTTAAATTTAGTAACGAAATAAACGATATTATCCGGCTGGCAAATGATTATTTAGATATAACAGTTGATATAAAACGGGTGTCTGAAGAAGTATCTCAAGTCAAAGCTATAAATTTTTTCCGCAGCAAGTTTGAATTTAAGGTTTATTTGTATTATGGGTATGTTTCTCACAAAATCCGCTATTATATTTATGCAATCGGGTTTAGATGTTTGAATATCTTTTCACAACGGCAAGATTATTTAGTGGCGATCGAATGTATTGAGTCGGTACTCGATTTTGGTGTCAAGGCTTATATTGCCGATAAAAAGTCATTTCGATCGCCAGAAAAAAGTAGGACAATTGATGAATTGCCCCCACTTAATTAAAATTGTGGCTAGGATTTGTATGTCCAAAGGCTAGTTTATATATCAAGCTCATTACTATAAGAGAAAATACACAACACGTTTTGCTACCGAGGACTTACATGTAATCGATTGCCAATCCCAGGATTGACCTTCGAGGCTAAATCTTGGTTAGGCGTTTTTTCTAAAAAAGACTGTAATTCTGTGCTGGTAAAGTTAAGGTTGCACTCTCTTGCCATCTCAACAATAGTTTCAACATCGGCAGCCATCTGAGCCTTTCTCTGCAAGGACTTGTTTTCTTTTACTACTGCAAAGAAATTGATAATACTTTTAATAGTCATAAAATTACCCTTCCTTTCTAATATCTAGACTAACTCAAACCCACTCCTCTATTTAAGTACATTCAATCCTACCGATCGGGAAGCAATTACTCTAAAAATAGAATTCGGGAGTACTTAATCGATCGATTGCTTATTATTTATATTGTGGATTTACCTTTTTCAAGAGTTATGAAATCACAATAACTCTTAATGTGGTAAAAATGAGTTAGCTAGTGTTAGTTGAATAAGACAAACAAGATATAGGCACTTCATCGAGCGACCGGATAGTTGCAGTTAATGTGGTCTCAAAATCGCGATGATTGCAGTCCTGATGATTTATGATTGCAGGTCGCTACAAGTAACATCCAGCAATTTGCAGATAATGGGATCGATCGATCGTTGGAGCTGGCACACTCAAGCAACGTCCCAGTGACTTTGACGCAAATCATTGACCTCAAGAACTACTATGTTAACTCTCCCAAAGGACGCGCAAAGCCAGAGAGCGTCGATGCTCAAGAGCAGTTTGACATCTATAAGTTCCAACTATCTCAGCATGGCAAGGCGATAACTGACGATCCAAATCTCAAGCTAACAAATAAGTTTTTTAAGACCTTTGAGTCCGATCGGGTGACTCTTTCTGTTGCAGATAGAGCTAATCTTGCCGCAGCTACTACATTTGCTGCCGAGCAAGCCCAAATCGCTTTTGAAGCCAGACAAGCAGCAGAGCGAGAACCGAAACAACGCAGTCGCGGATTTTCGAGGTAGTTTGGTGAATTAATTAATTTCGGGTTGTAACTGACTGCATTCGAGACTAACTGGCACACGCGTTGGCGAAGCCCACCACAGGTAATCGGGGCTGATTGCCGCCGCGCATCCTCGCCGCAAGTACGGTGATTTCTAGTGGGTAGCGTGAGCCAATGGCGAGGATTACGCTCTGGCAATCTCAATTGGGGGGAGCTTACTGGAAAGCCGCTAACTTGGGGCATGGAGATGAACTATGCCACGGCTTTAGCAAAACTCGCTTAGTTAGTGATATAACAGTACTATACCATGTTTAAATTTTTATATGAATGCTACTGAAATAGTCGATGGTAATGTTCTGAATCTGTGGAAAGAAGTATCATAGAAGCAAGATATAGCAGAGAGAAAGAAAAATGGTATTAGAACCTGTTCTGTGCCCAGCTTGTCAAAGTAGCGATGTCGTCAGACACGGATACTCAGGAGAAGGAAA
>JANYIT010000295.1 GCA_025358725.1 Chamaesiphon sp. GL140_3_metabinner_129_sub | reverse complement strand
ATTGCCTTCAATACTTCGGATGATTCGATGATTGGATTGATTAGTGAGAATTCTTTTAGTTGCAATAGTCTGACCCTCGCCTATTCAAGATTCACCCCTAATCTACCTGCTTTTGGCTTAACCGAGAAGTATTGGGATCTGACCGAGCAAAAGCAAGCCGAACAAGAGCGCAATCGATTCTTCGATCTATCGATCGATCTGCTAGCAACTGGGAATTTTGCTGGATATTTTACTCGTCTTAATCCAGCGTTTGAACGAGTTTTGGGCTTTACGAGTGCCGAATTAATGGCACAACCTTTTTTAAACTTTGTTCATCCTGATGATCGCCAGCATACACTAGCTGGTGCAACTGGGTTGAGTACAGGTACAATGGCGATCGATTTTGAAAATCGCTATCGTTGTAAAGATGGTTCGTATCGCTGGTTGTCGTAGACTGCTACGCCATCGACGGAGAGTAGGTCATGGTATGCTGTCGCACGGGATATTACCGAGCGCAAACGTGCCGAAGCCGAACTTGAACAGATCGCAGCAGCACTGCGGGCGAGTGAGTGGAAATTCAGTGCTATTTTCAACCAGACTTTCGAGTACATCGGATTATTGAGTCTAAATGGGATTGTACTGGAAATCAATCGATCGGCGTTAGACTCGTTGGCGCATTTGGGCTACGATCGATACTCCGAAATCATCGGCACAGAGTTTTGGGAAACGCCGTGGTGGAAACATTCGCCGCAATTACAAGCTCAACTCAAAATCGCGATTGCTCAGGCAGCCAACGGGCAATTTATCAGCTATCAGTTTCAATTTCCCGCTCCCAGTGGCAGTCAGATCACCCTAGACTTTTCGCTCAAACCCGTATTTAATGAGATCGGTCGAGTTGTGACGATCGTTGCCGAAGGGCACGATATTACCGATCTCAAGCAGATCCAAGCTGTTCTAGAACAGCGCAACCAAGATCTAGATAGCTTTGTCCATATTGTCTCCCACGATCTCAAAGCACCGCTGCGGGCAATTGCTAATCTCTCCCAGTGGATTGAAGATGACTTAGAGGGAGAAATGTTAACCGAGATCCAGCCCCAACTAGTCCTATTGCGGAGCCGCGTAGCTCGGATGTCAGCGACGATCAATGGATTGCTCGACTATGCTCGGATTGGTCGATCGGATGATAAGATCGAGCCTGTCAGTGTGGCTCAATTGCTAGCTGAGACGATCGATTCGATCGCTCCACCGCCGACATTCTCAATTTCAATTGCACCAAATTTACCGACGCTCAATACCAAACGGCTATTTTTATCCCAAGTATTTGCCAACTTGATTGGCAACGGGATTAGACATCACGATCGATCTGACGGCTCAATCCAGATTTCTTGCCAAGAATGCGGCGACTTTTATGAATTTGGCATCGCCGATGATGGCCCAGGCATTGCACCAGAAAATCATGATAAAGTGTTTGCGATCTTCCAAGCGGTGAATCCTCAAAATAGTCCAGACAGTACCGGGATTGGACTCGCAATTGTCAAGAAAATTATTGAAACCGAAGGCGGCACTATTCGATTAGAGTCCGAACTAGGGCATGGTACAGCCTTTTATTTTACGTGGAAACGATAGTCTCGTCGGCGTAGCCGCCGTCTTGCGGAATCGGCAAAATAACCGCATCAATTTCGATAATTTGGATCGATCCAACAGCGTGGTAAATCCTCTCCAGATGCAAATGTTAAATCCTGTTTGGGGAAAGGTTGTGTGTCTTGTTCTTCCTCCCCTTCTTGAATTCTCCCCTCGATCTGATTGTGGAGCGGATTGAATAAACTTTCCAAATCTGTAATTTTAATTAGCGTGTCAGAACTTTTATTTTGAAGAAACATTTTAACCTCGTTATTTATTATCTTGCTCCCTCCCCTTTATAAGGGGAGGGCTGGGGTAGGGTAAAGATCTACGCATGTAATTTAAACCACGATCTCTTAATACCCCTTTTTAACCGCCGACTCGACATCATCCTTAAATGACTTCGCATTTTCCTTCACATTTGCAAATCCCTTGCGAGTACCTTCGGAGATCCCCGCTGCGGTTTCTTGAGCCGATTGAGCTACACTATCAGCAGTATCTCCAACTCTTGATTGAATTCCTTTGCGATCGAATTCCTTCTTAATTTGCTGCAAAGGATTTGTATCTTTTCGTTCCAAATCCTTAGCTTGATTTATCAGTCGATCGACTTTGGCATCTACTTTAGAAGTATCGACTCGCGGATCGACATCACTATAGTTATTCATCCCACCAACCTCTGGAGTAATTGGCTTGTACAGCTCAGTAATCTTACCTGCTGGTGGATTGTCTAAATTTGCCTTGGAAGCTACCTCAGAGCCGTTACAGGCAGTAGTTGTAACTAAAAGTGCGATCGCTAAAAAACTTAGCACAGTTTGATAAAGTGACTTTAATTTAAAAGATCGCAGTGTGCTTTCGATCGTGTTGATTAAGTTAGTCATTGTTAGTGAAGCCTCTGATTATTACAGATCGATCGTATCAAGTCTCACCGCCTAACTACCAGCACCTAAAGATGGATTACTCACTCTATCAAAAGATAGATAGTTATAGGGGCAATTGATGAATTGCCCCTATAACTATCTATCTCGATTCTGTTCCTTGATTAGGCGCATCTTCAGGCTTCATGGAGAGATTTGATCCGAGAGATTACGGAAAAGTGTCAACGTAAACCAGATCGTATAGGTAATTACGGTGGTATAGCTCCATACTTCCGGCGGTGCTTTACCCTCAACTAGTGCGGGGATAAATAGCTGCACTTGAACTGAAGTCCAAATATCGATAAATGGAAGAATCATTACGTGGTGCCTTAATCAGTTAATTTAATGCGGCGTAACAACATGGCATTAATCGACACAACCACTGTCGAAACGCTCATCAAAATTGCGCCGATCGCTTAGCGTCACCTGTGGAGAGTCGCCAGTCCTAAATCTGCCTCAGTCAAAGCAGGTGCATCATTGATCCCATCGCCGACAAAAGCGATCGGTTGTTCGGCTTTGAGCCGATGAATCAGCGCGGCTTTGTCTTGTGGTAAGACACGAGCGTAATAGCGATCGATCGCAGCTCCCAGCCTTCCCGCTCTCTTCTGGTGGAATGTGGTGCAGTTGGGGATTTTGGAGGAGATTACTGGGGGTAAGCGGGGTAAGCAGTATATGTTTATGGCTTATTTGAATTTATTTAACTAGGGGATGAGTCAGGTGACTCGATCGCTTCTGCTTTTACTTAAATCTCCATCAGGAATAAGGACATTCGATCGCTGCTACCAAATTCTACTCATACTCAACACGAACCCTGGCATCACCTCACCACAATCGATTTCCGTTGGAGCTGCCAATACCTCCGGCTCTTGCCCTGGTCGATAAATCTCCAATTGTTGATTCTTCGGATTGACGAGCAATCCCAGTCTTACTCCCAGCCGTTGATACTCTCTCATCTTGTCCTGCAACGGCTTCAAGTTATCCGTAGCAGAGCGCAACTCAATTACAAAATCGGGCACCACTGGAATAAACCCTATAATATTCACCCCTGCTAATCGAGACTTCTCAATCCAAGAAACATCAGGTGCTGGTTTACCACCGCCGAGTGCTGTAAAATCATACCCACCTGAAGAGTCAAATGCTTCACCCAGATTAGTTTTGCGGTTCCACAGTCCAACTTCAATAGCCAAATCTAGATTCTTTCTACTACTTTCGCCACCTGCTGGAGCCATAACAATCAATTCTCGATTCGGGGTCAGCTCAAGGCGTAGATCGGGATTATCGACACAGAGCGCGTCAAACTGTTCTGGGGTCACAGTCAGAGTTGTATTGCTCACGTCGAGTAGTAATGGCTGAGTATCGATAACTTGAGCAATAGCAATTGTCATAAAACCTCCAAACAGTTGCGGGAGCTAGATTATGCAATCTTATTATAACACTTTTGAAGTTCCTGCCAATCTTGCCAACAACAGTAATGTTTTTCTCAAAGTTTATACAGCGACGATCCGATGGAATGGCGAAACGCAAGCAGTTAATGTAGTTGCCGCCGGACGGAAACCGTTTACGTTCCGCAACACTACGCGAACGATATCGATCTACCCAGCGATCGTTGGCGTAGCCGCGCCGAGAGTAGATTTCAGGCATTATTTATTTAATAAATATTTGCACCCACCTACTTATTGGCGATCGCTATACGCTCTCGTTCGCAGAGCGTCTCCACGGGAGAATCGCCACTTTTACCAACGAGATGCTTGCGGATTTCATCAGCATTCTATAGGTAGCAACTTGGGTTAGCTAACTAGCCGGATAGCCAGCCTGGGCGAGTACTGCCTTAATCTCTGGTTCGGATGATTTAGTTTCCACCAATACAATCTTGGTTTGTGGATCGCCCTGAACAGTTGCATCAGCATCGACTGTTTTAATTGCTCTAGTAATGTTGCTGACGCAACCGCCACAGGTCATTTCAGGAACTTTAAATTGGAGTTTCATGGTATTAAATCCTTATTTTTGAGTGGTTAAGTTAGGAAAAAAAGTTTCGGACACTTCTCCAGACAAGAGACTGCAAAAAAGGCACTATTTTTTTCAGTTCTTCAACCTGTTTTGCCCTACTACTTGGTCCATAATCGTTACAATCAGAGGCTTGTTCGGTCAGAACAGTGACGGGATGGAGAGCGCATTTTAGATAGTGATTGTTGTTGAAATACTGACAGTGAACACATGTAATATTGGGAGGCGGTTTGGAGTTGACTGAATACTGCTTTCGCTTGGGAATGCAAGCATAAATTGGGATCGCGATCGCTGAGAGGATTGTTAGGCTAATCATTAGGAAAGTTGGATCTAGAGCAGGGAAAGTTTGAATTTCTCGCTGGTTGGAGGGAATTGAATTAGACGGCTGAGTTACTGTTAGTATTGCTTTCATTTGCATTCTCTCCTTGAGTTATTTAGTGTTTAAAATGTGATTCGATCGATAATACTATCCTCGATTTAATTTATTGATTTAGATACAATCCGGTTGTAAATTCGAGCCATAAATGCCGCGCTGTGCCGTACCACTGTTTGTACCAGGTACGCATCTGTTGAATTTCGCGAGTTTGTGCTTGTTTAATCGCTTCAGCTAATTCCTGAACTTCCGATCGTCTACCACGACTCAAAGCTAAGTCAGCCATGACGATCGCGTCTTGGTGATGTGGAATCATCATTTCGATAAAATGTCTATCTACTCGCACCGATCTAGGTTGTTGTGAATTTCCCGATGCAGGTAAGGACTGAGCCTGTTCGCTGTTGGCAAGGACTAATCCAGTAATAGTAAAACTATTAAGTAGCCCGACTAAGCTATAAACCAAAAACTTCTTATTCATAAATTCACTCCAGCAGCAGTAAAATTATCAAGTTGACTATCTTTTACAATACTGTAAAAAGATGAGAAACCTGTGAGGAGAAATTGATTGTAGATTTATACCAAATTTGGTACTATTTTTGCATTCGTTGGCGTAGCCTCTCCTTTGGAGAATCGATCTCAATAGTTTGAGTTTTGACGATCGATTAGCACTACCGAAGAATGCCCCTAACCCGCCACCGAGCGAGAGAGCAATAATAATAATAGGCACCGCGCAACACGCCAGCATTGCAGCACCCATCCACATTATCGATCGATCTGGATTGTTATTGTTATACCAATTTAAAGAATTAACACGACAGATGTTTACCCCACCCAACCTCCCCTTGGAAAGGGGAGGAGCTAATCTGTCGTTTACTAAAATTAATTTGGTATTAGGTTCACTCATAGCTTTATGTCAGTTTTCTAGATGTAATTTCTTTATTTTGATAGATGTAAAGTAAGCAACTTTAATCTATGTAGATTTTTTCTCTTTTTCATCTGATTTGAGATTTTTATTACGATCGATTGTTGGTTTTAGATCTGCTCTGGGATGCCGATATTTTTGGCGGATATCACCCCAATTTTCAGGGAATAGATGAAACTTTCCGTATAATAAATAGCTAGGCACTGTCTCAGCTCCTTCACCTACCTCTTATGCCAGATCGACCTGCACCAGAAATCGAGCTGCTACGCGCAGCGTACGCGGCATTCAACGCGCGTGACATTGATGCCGCCCTCGCCCTCATGACTCCCGACGTAGCTTGGCCGAAGGCGTTCAAAGGCGGTTTTGTCCGTGGGCCTGAAGAAGTCCGCGCTTACTGGACGGAGCAGTGGAGCGAGATCGATCCACACGTCGAGCCAGTTGCCTTTCACCCAGAGGATGCTGGGCAGATCTTGGTCGAGGTGCATCAGGTCGTGCGCGATCTGGTAGGAGCCGTGCTTGCCGATGAGCAAGTTGGCCACCGTTTCACCATTGAGCATGGCTTGATTCAAGTCATGGAGGTTTGTTCACTTCCATCGTCCAACCCCGGTGCCTAACCAATCGCGGCGGCTGAGCTTGGCTCGTTAGACAGAAAGATCTTCAGTGATTTTTGCTGTGTGTCCTTGCAACTAATTCAAGTTGCCGTAGGCACAACCTGTCCCAATACTTCTCGGTTAAGCCAAAAGCAGGTAGATTAGGGGTGAATCTTGAATAGGCGAGGGTCAGACTATTGCAACTAAAAGAATTCTCACTAATCAATCCAATCATCGAATCATCCG
>JANYIT010000390.1 GCA_025358725.1 Chamaesiphon sp. GL140_3_metabinner_129_sub | reverse complement strand
CCTTGGAAAGGGGGCTTTAGCTCCCTCCCCTTTCCAAGGGGAGGGCTGGGGTGGGGTAATAATCTCCGCAACCCAATAAGTTACTTCACAACAGCAGGTGTCGCAAGCGATTTATTCGGTGCAATTGCAGGTGAAGAAACTGGCGCGGGAGTACTGAGATTTGGAGCGACAGTAATCTTTGGTGGTTGAGTCGCTTGAGCCAATTGTTTGATCTGATCCTTGTACTCAGCCGGAGCAAGATCTACCGCCGCAGTCAAGAGTGATTGTGATTCAGTAAGATTACCCATTTGTTTGAAGACTAGAGCCTTAGCCAATACGGGACGAAAATCTTCCTTATTCACCTCGATCGAGGCATCATAGATTGCTAGTGCATCAGCATTGCGTTGTTGGGTGAGATAAATTTGAGCCAGGAGCAATTTAATCGGCGTAGCATCCGCATCAGCCGGAATTGTCTTCAAAGCTGTTTGGATAGCACCCATCGCGGCTTCAGGACGTTTGGCATCGAGTAGTAAACTCACCACTCCCTGAAGTGCATTAATGTTCTGTGGCTGAATTGCTAACACAGTCCGATAACTAGCCGTTGCACCCTCTCGATCGCCCAAATACTGTTTAGTTTGAGCCAACAGCACTGTATAGTCAGGAGCCTGGGGATTGAGTGCCGCGATTTTTTCCAGTGGTAATAAGCTACCTTTGATATCTCCCAATTGCAACCGAGCATTGAGCAATCCTTTGAGTGCGACTTGGTTTTCTGGCTCTTTTTGCAATACCTGAGTGTAACCTTGTGCCTGCGCTTGAATTTGACTTGTTTGCGCGGCTGAAAGACGATTTGGCTCTGTGGCTACGGCTGCGCCACCATCTAGCACCAAATTAAAAAGTGGAAACAGTGAAAATCCAGTTAGAGCCAGCAGAGACACAGCTACAACGAGATTGATTGCCCAGCGATGACGATTTAACACAAACTGCCCTTAAAATTATGGATGATTGGTCTTGTTGATTTTATTATAAAACTGACTTTACCCACGCATAGAATACGTGGGATGCTCAAACAGATCACCTCCGAGCAGAGTCAGCAACTAAGGCTCTACGAAAGTATCGACATTACCATCGGGTTCGAGTAGAACCCGAATCTTTTGGTCGCTACTACCTGCGGTTGTTGGAGAAATCAACTTTTGGCCAGGTTTAATCAATTTAGTTTGCTGGAGATAGGTTGTCGCTGCTTCACCCTGCGGCGCAACACTCTTCACAACACCACTTTTCCCATTAACTTGGAGTACATATTGGAGGGAATTGGGTTGAGTGCTATTAGCTTTCCATTTACTTTGGAAATAGCGTTTTGCTTCCTGAAGGGATGGATTATCGGCAGAATTAGCACCCGCATCTCCGCCAGCATTGGATTGTAACGGCTGGTTGGGAATAATTGGCGGATTTTGAGGTTCGGCTCCATCAGTACTATTTGATGGTTGTTCGGGGTTGATGAGATTAGGATTTCTAGGTACTGGCGTAAATGGCTCAAAAGTTGGCTGTGGAGCCACTCTCATTCCAGTTGGTTTGACTGTTTTTGGATTGGGTTTACTAGCTACTGCTGGCTTGATTTTTTGGTTAACAGGTGTTTTCTGGCTAGATTCACCCAGATCTGCTGGTGGAAAAGGTTTTTGCTGGATACTATTACCGATCGCTGGTGTACTTTCTGAGGGGATTAACATCGGTCGTTTGGAGACTGATATCTTACCAGGAGTGATGGATTCGATCGGCAGTTGTCCAATTTGTGTCGCATTGGAGGGAAGATTCTTGCTCGGCACAGGTTTGGAGATCGTTTTTCGGGGATTATTTGGAGCTAATCCAGTCGGGTTGCGGCTACTATTCATGTCTGCTGGTAATCCATCCGTTTTGAGTGGATTGGGTGCAACGCCAATTTTCGAGCCACTACTCGGGAGAATACTGGATCCTACACCCTGCTTAACAGTCCCACCATTACTGCCATCGGTGACGGGTAAATCCTGTCCTGATTTACCGATAATCGAATCTGGTAATGGTGCAGTCCCAATTTTGCTGGGATTTTGCGGTGCTTTCACGCCTGTGCCTAGTGGTTGATTATTAGCAGGCGGTTGCACTGGTTGTGTTTGCCAAGGTGTCGGCAACCCGGGATTGGTAACACCATTAGGATTGCCAGGTTTTGTTGCCAGATCGCCAGGTAATTGCGCTGGAGCTGATTTTTTTGCCCCTGCCAAACCAGGCATTTTGAGCTTAGTCGCAACATCTTTCAGGGGGTTGGGGTTGGGATCAAGTAATAACAATGGCGCACCCACAGCGATTGCTGCTGCTATCGCCCAAGGTATGCCTGACATAAATGATGAACGGGAACGGCGATTTCGATAGTAAATTTCAGCAGGTTCTGCTCCCGCAGGTAGTTGGGGTAAGTTTGGTAATCGGGGCAGGGCAGCGGCTGCATTATCTAAACTTTTGTTGCGACCAGCACCCAAAATGCTAGCTCGATCGAGCATATTCGGCTGTGCTTGGTTGATTGGAGCTACAGTCTCTGTCACATATTCATCCAATACGGTAGAGAGGTCAAACAGTTGGATGGCTGAGAGTGTCAGCACTTCACCGGATGTGGTAGTTGCTAAAGTACCTAAATGGAGTTGGTGATCGAGAGATCGCTCACTCCCAGTTAGATATGGTGCAGCAGGTACTTGCTCACTCGCTGATTTCGCTGCGGCACCACCGGGTAGATTCACATCCGCAGTATTTTCTGAGTTTGGTTTTTGATGATTTTGGTATTTATGCCAGCGACTTAGGAACAAATTAGAGATACTTGATTTAGCAGCCCGACTGGGCTGGGGGGTGGGGTTACTTAGTGGTGTAGATTGCGGCAAACTATTTCGCAATCCAGGTAAATTGTTCATTAGTCCCGATCGAGGAGATTCAATGTCACGATGGAGATATAAATCGTGATCGATCAAAGTCTGCTCTGGGCTAATTTGCGGTGGTTGAGCTGGTGCCGATTGAATATTATTGTTGGCAGTTGGCAAGGGAAATTTTGCGACTAGCTCGGATATATACTTGCTGACTATCTGTTGAAGACGCTCTAATTGTTGGTTTTTTCCTACCAAAGTGATCCGATCTAATTCACCCCGATCTGGCTGATCTAGGTGTAACGTAAAATCGCCTGCATTATTTTCACTTTGCTGATTTGATTGTTGTTGCCCATCACCTGAAACAATTAGAGTACAGGTAGGCGCAGTATACGTCCGGGCGATCGAGTTGTGAGATTCCATAATTTATTGATGCTTAATTATGATTGAAAATAGTCGATTTAAATTTAGTTCAAATTGAACTAGGAGGAATGACTCTTGAGCCAGATCGTTGCAACAATGCCGCCCAAAGTCGTTGATGTCCGTTGGCACTACCATAGAATAATAGTCCGATCAGTAAATTCAGCGCAGTATCTGAGAGTACTTCAAAAGATTGACTGGCTTCGCCACCGCGCCGATCTTGATATATTTTAATAAAACTGCCGATATAATCTGCCAATGATGGCGATTGCAATGGTAACTGATGATATTGAACTGTCTGTTGCCAATAGTTAATATTTCTGCGGACAAGGATTTGATGTGCTTGCGCCAGAGAATTGGCGATCAAAACCAATGCTCGTAGTTGTTTGATATCGAGCTGTTGGGGTGAGATTGATTGACCTAGCGGCCATTCATTTACCCAACCCAAATCGATCGATTCTAATTGTAAATCTTGAGCAATTTGTTTGATTTCCGCCTGATTGACTTGAGTGAGTGCTACTAGTGCAATCATGACCAAATCTAGCTCTGTGGCAATCTTGTGCAGTTGGGATGAGTCGAGCTTTGATTCAAGTGGCAAATCATCCAATTTAGGGGTTGATGCAGGCATCATTTGGATAGACAACATAGGATTAAAGGAGTCGAAAACACAGTGCTCCGTATCAAC
This sequence comes from Chamaesiphon sp. GL140_3_metabinner_129_sub, assembly GCA_025358725.1. Lineage (GTDB taxonomy): Bacteria > Cyanobacteriota > Cyanobacteriia > Cyanobacteriales > Chamaesiphonaceae > Chamaesiphon. Next base: position 3,661 of record JANYIT010000390.1, on the reverse strand, counting down.
AGATCCGCTTCGGCAGTAGTGTCGATCGAGGCGAAACAGATGGGAAGGTGGAAATGTTGAAACCTTGACACAGTAAATATTTCGATGTCGTCGCCATCGTTTTGCTGATGGCTAATTTTAACTAGCTGATTAGTTATGATTAAGGGCTGTTAATTTTTACATTTGATATGAGTAATTGTATCACGATCGAATACCTGTACGTTCATGACATTATGTAGTGCGATACTAAGTCGCAGTTTGTGACATTAGATCGGTGGATTTTTGGCTGAGATATGGATTGCCGTACTGATTAACCTGCGGTGAGCATGACAGCTTTTGCTAGAATAAATAGATAGACTGTCCAGCTCCAACCACATCGCTATAGTACTAATAACAGTGATACGGTAGGGTTGGCTTTTTCTAAAATCAGAGCGAATTAACATGCGGGATAGTTGTCAGTGTTTTCAGCACGATTGTGTCGGTCGCATCACGTCAAAGATCACAAATCGCCGTCAATTTCTCCGCCATCTCGTTGGGATGGGATTGCTGACTACAGCTATTACGATCAATCCTGCTGTTGCCAAAGCTGAAAAAAAAGACCCCAAAGCTCTAGTTCTCAGTTGTATTGATTATCGAATTTTAGAAGCAGAACGCTATTTTCTGTCGCTCCAAAATTTGGGTGGACAGTACGACTTTACGGCATTGGCGGGTGCTTCTCTGGCTCTCAGTGGTATGCCTCACCAGTACGATGCTGAAGCATTTTGGGATCAGTTAGATATTTCTTATCGACTTCATCACATCAAAAAGGTAATTATCCTCGACCACCAAGACTGTGCTGTTTATCAATACAAGATCGATCCCAGTTTGACGGACAATCGTGAATTGGAACTAGCTACCCATACTGAATACCTCAGTCGTGCTTATTGGGCAATCCGAGATCGCTATCCAGATCTCAATATCGAACTCTATTTTGTCAACCTCAATACTGAGGTTAAGCAAATTTCCCCATTAGCGAAGGTGGCATAATCCGGAGAGGATCGGTTATTCACCCATCAAAATGTTAATTCCGTTCTCAAATATGGCAATAATAAAACTGAAGCTACACTAGAAGATATCCAAGTCTCAATTGCAGATTGCTTATAAGGACGAACTGCTTCAAGACAAAAGTCAGCATCAGGTGCAGGTATAAAGACACAAAGAAATATATGCATAACAGTTCCCAGGTCAAATCGAAGCGATTTTCTAAGTCATTGTGGCGATTAGCGGCTGGCTTGCTGATTGCTCAGGGAGTTGTTTGGGGTACCCCCGTTCTTGCCAAAAACGATCCCAACACGCTTACCTATGGAGAACTATTCAAGGAGGTCGATCGCGGGGTAGTATCGAAAGTAGAACTCGATCCGGTAACTAAAATCGCCAAAGTTACCGTGACGGATCCCACCGCAAATAACAAAATGCGGATTAAAGAAGTAGTTTTACTAGACGACAATGCCGAGTTGTATAACAAGCTGAATACTAAAGGTGTTGAATTTGGTGTTCAGAAGTCGGCTGATAAGAATGCGATTTTTGGGCTGCTGGGAAATGTGCTGCTATTAGTCTTCGTAATTACAGTCCTATCTGCCATTATCCGGCGATCGGGTAGTGCTGGCGGACAAGCTCTCAGTTTTGGAAAATCCCGCGCTCGTTTTCAGATGCAAGCGAAAACGGGTGTGATGTTTGATGATGTGGCGGGGATTGAAGAAGCGAAAGAAGAACTCCAAGAGGTCGTGACTTTTCTCCAGGAGCCAGAACGATTTACCTCTGTTGGTGCCAAAATTCCTAAGGGTGTACTCTTAGTTGGGTCGCCAGGTACAGGTAAAACCCTGATGGCTAAAGCGATTGCTGGTGAAGCGGGCGTACCATTTTTTAGTATTTCTGGTTCAGAATTTGTCGAAATGTTTGTCGGGGTAGGTGCATCCCGCGTCCGTGATTTATTTAAAAAAGCGAAAGAGAATGCTCCCTGCTTGGTATTCATTGATGAAATCGATGCAGTGGGTCGTCAGCGAGGCGTAGGCATCGGTGGTGGGAATGATGAGCGGGAACAAACCCTCAACCAATTGCTGACCGAGATGGACGGATTTGAGGGCAATAATGGGGTAATTATCATCGCGGCGACCAACCGCCCTGATGTTTTAGATACGGCACTATTACGTCCTGGTCGATTCGATCGACAGGTACAAGTCGATCCGCCTGATTACAAAGGTCGATTGGCAATTCTCAAGGTACATATTCGCGACAAAAAAGTCGATCCCGAACTCTCCCTGGAAGCAGTAGCACGGCGCACCACTGGATTTACTGGTGCAGATTTAGCCAATTTATTAAATGAAGCGGCAATCTTTACAGCTCGTCGTCACAAAGAAGCAATCACAATTACCGAAATTGATGATGCGATCGATCGGGTGATGGCTGGGATGGAAGGTAAAGTTGTGATGGATGGTAAGTTTAAGCGGATGACTGCTTACCACGAAATCGGTCATGCCTTACTCATAACTTTGCTCAAAGACCATGACCCACTCCAAAAAGTTACCGTCTTACCTCGCGGTCAAGCCATTGGTCTCACTTGGTCTACACCTAATGAGGAAAATGGATTGGAAAGTCGTGCCAAGCTGCTAGCGATGATTACCGTCAAACTCGGTGGTCGTGCTGCCGAGGAAATCGTCTTTGGCAAAGATGAAGTCGATTCTGGTGCGAGTAGTGACATCCAGAGCTTAACCCGAATTGCGCGGTGGATGGTCGCTCAGATGGGCATGTCAGAATTAGGTTTGGTAGCGATGAATACCGATCATCAAGAATATTCGGAAATTATTGCCGCCCAAATCGATCGAGAGGTGCGCAAAATTGTCAAAGAATGCCATCAGCAGGCAGTCGAGTTACTTCAAGCTCATCGCTGGTTAATGGATATTTTGGCAGAGATTCTGATTGAGAAGGAGACTATTGATGGCGATGAGTTTCGTCAAATTGTCGCTCGGGAAACTGGCAAAAATGAGGTAATTCAAACTTCGCCTGCGTTAGCTGGATCTTAGAAAACAGCAAAAATCAAGCCATCTTGTTCAAGATCGACAAGGTGGCTTGATTGCTGAGGATCAGCAAATAGACTGTCAAGAAAGGTAGTTCTTGTGCGATCGCCAATGCTAGAAAGTAGGGAGATCCTTACCACAGAACACAGAAATAACTGGCAGGATCGGTTACGATCGAAAAGAGATCGATTCCGTCGATGATAATTCTCAATTTGGTTTAGTAAACTATGTCTGAAGCTTTAACACTCAATCCTGTTAACGTCGAAACCGTCCTCGATACTCTCCGTCCTTACCTGATGGCTGATGGTGGTAACGTAGAATTGGTGGAAATCGACGGTCCGATCGTCAAACTCCGTCTCCAAGGTGCTTGTGGATCTTGCCCTAGTTCAACCATGACGCTCAAAATGGGCATCGAGCGCAAATTATGCGATATGATTCCTGAAATTTCTGGTGTAGAACAAGTATTTTAATTAGTTGAAAGTTAAGTTTTTAGAGTGGGGCATTAAACCCCTGCTCTTTGTTAACTTGATGTCAGCTTGGGTTAAGGCTATTTGCTTCGTTCAAGTACCGCCCTCGATTGAAATCAGGGCTAGTGGTGCGAAGTCCGCCTACGCGGACTAATATTTCAG
>JANYIT010000386.1 GCA_025358725.1 Chamaesiphon sp. GL140_3_metabinner_129_sub | reverse complement strand
AATTAGATAAAATTATATTTGGAGAAATTGTCTTAATGAAAACTAATTACCCAGACTTTTTCCATGACCAATTAAGTTTTGGAAGACTATTCTCCTACTTTTTCAGCAAGCCCTAAATACTGATATATGTCGGCGATGCTATGAGATTTAGCCACCAGATGATTCGACATCGACTCAAAATAAATGAGGGGATGATCTCGTGTGAGTAAGGCTTTAGCTCCTTGAAACACATCATATTCCATACCCTCGACATCAATCTTAATTGCATCTATCTTGGCAATTGCATTGATTTCAACCCATTCATCTAATGGGATCACATCAATCTGAATCCCATTTTGAATTGCCGCATCACTAAACAAAACACCATTACCAGGAAAGTTTGGATCTTCTTGATAGAATAATTGCCCACGAGCTTTCCCTAGACCAACATTTACTAACTGAACTCGATGATCTAAAGTCGGGTTACTTGCTAAATTTTTTTGAAGCCGAGATTGCATTGGTGGTCCCGCCTCAAAAGCATAGATTTGCCCTGTTTTAATAATACTTGCCGCAACTAAGGTCAATGCACCACAATTAGCCCCAATATCTAAAAAAACATCTTTCGACCTTAATAGAGATTGCAGGACTTTTGTTGTTCGGGCATCGTACACCCCAGACAACCAGACAGTACTTTCAATCAGATAGGTGGTATCAATATTAAATTTAAACTCACCACAATAATTATCAACCTGATAAATCTGACCTGGTGGTAAGTAAGGCGAAAGTTTTCCAGCACTACGCCCTACTAGTTTATTGATAGTACGAGCTAACAATCGCAACCCCTGACTATACGTCTGCTGGTAAAAATTGCGCCATTGATTACTCATCTCCAGACACCCTAAATTACTGCTAGCTCTTCTGCCCGCATGTGCGCCCGCAGCTTGTCATGATCAAACTTGACAACTAGCGGGAAATTGGCACTGACGGGGCGACCTTTCCATTCAGTGGCAATTTTATCAATTACGCCTTCTTGGTTAAGAATATCAACAGCTTGACCACGATTTTTGGGGTGATGATAAATAACTACAGATGTACTGACACGAACGCGATCGCCTACTTGCATGTTCTTAAAATACCTATATTTTTGATTGCCAGATTTCAACTAATAGCCTTCTATTCTCTCATGGTTTAGCACAACGCTGTCTGAACTTGTCTGAACTGTGATTAGAATGATTATCAGATGAACTGTGATTGTTTCTAGTAGTCAATCATCGTCCATCTTTCAATCATCAATAATCATAGTTCAGATAGAAACCTAATATTTAGCAATCCCCTCTTCTCTAGCAGCTTTCTGCACCGCAGAGGCGACGGCGGTGGCTACGCGCTTGTCGAACACCGAAGGGACGATGTATTCGCGGCTGAGTTCATTTGGATTGACCAGTGAGGCGATCGCTTTGGCAGCTTCTAAGCACATATTAATGCTAATCTGATTTGCACGACAATCGATCGCCCCACGAAAGACACCAGGGAAGGCGAGGACATTATTGATTTGATTGGGATAATCGCTGCGTCCAGTTGCCATGACGGCAACATCATTGCTAATTAATTCTGGTTGAATTTCCGGGATCGGATTAGCCATTGCAAAGACAATCGCATCTTTTGCCATCGATTTCACCATTTCAACGGTGACTACTCCGGGTGCGCTGACTCCGAGGAAGACATCCGCACCAACCATTGCGTCGGCGAGGGTGCCAGTTTGCTCCACTGCAAATTCCTGTTTTTCAGGATTTAAATCGGTGCGACTGGCGGAGATAATTCCTTTGGAGTCGCAGATGCAGATGTGTTCGACACCAGCGGTGGTAAATAATTTGGCGATCGCGATGCCAGCCGCACCTGCACCATTAATGGTAATTTTGACAGTATTGAGGGATTTTTTGACCAATTTGAGCGAGTTCATCAGCGCGGCGAGGGTGACGATCGCGGTACCATGTTGATCGTCATGAAATACGGGAATATCTAATTCTGCCCGCAACCGTGCTTCGATTTCAAAACAACGCGGTGCGGCGATATCTTCAAGATTTATCCCGCCAAATACAGGAGCGAGATGTTTGACAGTTTTGATGATTTCTTCGGTATCTTGAGTATCCAGACAGATCGGGAATGCGTCAAGTCCAGCAAATTCTTTAAATAACATCGCTTTGCCTTCCATCACGGGCATCGAAGCTGCTGCACCTAAGTTTCCTAATCCCAATACCGCACTACCATCAGTGACGATCGCCACAGTATTGCACTTAATCGTTAATTCGTAAACTCGTTCCGGTTCGGTGGCAATCGCCATACAAACACGCCCCACCCCTGGCGTATAAGCCATCGCCAAATCTGACTGACGAGTGAGCGGAATCTTGCTCTCCATCCGAATTTTACCACCGCGATGAAGCTGCATGGTGCGATCAAATGTACTCGTCACCCGCACTTCCGGAATCGACTTGACTACTTCGACAATTTGATCGCCATGTTCGGTACTAGTAGCATCAACAGTGACATCGATCCGCGATAGCACCCGTGTTTGCTCGGTAATATCGAGGGAACTGATATTACCGCCGACAGAGGCAATACCCTGAGCGATACTCGCCAGCATACCCGATCGATTGGGTACTTCCAAGTGCATGGAGATACTAAAGGAAGAAGTAGGATTTAAATTTACCATCTCAGTTTTTGAAGCGTTCACGACTAGCAGCCCTAATTATAAAGGGATTAGAGATTGGGCGTTAGCGATGAGAAAAGAGTTTTAATTTAGATCTGGTCTTTTTGACCACTTTACTAGCTCTCTTTCACCAATGTCTGCTGGGGATTGGGACGATCTCCATGCGATGGACAAGGTGGTGCGGAAATAGACTTATCCAACCAACCCACAGCTTGGGAAAATCTCGCTAAGGCTTCATCGGGATTATTCTTTAGTAAAAACACCAGCGCAGCAGCGGCTTGTTCCTTTGCTCGTGCGGGACGATTTGATTTGAGTCTGTGCCAATCCGTTTCGGCGATCCGCAGCCGTTCCGCAAGGGCTTGAGCTAATTCTAAGGTGGTAAGATCGTCTGGGATGGAAGACATGGGAGTTATGACCTAAATTTAGGCATATTAGTATTAATGCTACTTAAATTGTATCTCTCGCCATGACTCAGAATACTGCCCCAGTTGATGAGACGATTGAATTCGATCGCGAAATCGCGGAATTAGAACAGAAGATCTCCGCTCTCAAACATCGCCATGCAGATACTCAGCTTGCCGCACGCGAACAAGTTGTGTTGGTGCGTCAGCGGAATGAATTGAATCAAAAGGGTACCAATCGTCCCGAAGTCAAGCAAGAGCTTCAGATGATTCGATCGAGATTGGAAGAATTAGATCTTACCTTGGAGTCCCGCTTATCAAATGAATGGAAATTAATGTGGGAACCTTTTTGGCAAGCTGTTCGCTTCGGTGGTTTGGGAATTGCAATTGGCTGGTTTATTTCTACCTGGGGAAGGTAGATTTATTTGTGGGGACAGATCCCCGACTTCTTCGAGAAGTCGGGGATCTCGCCGTAATGGTTAAAATGCCAGCAGTCGAGCTATCACATTTTTACTTGCTACCAATCTTCCAAATCATCTTCCCAATAATTAAGTCACGGCTGACAAATCCCCAGTAGTGACTATCATAAGAATTGTTGCGATTATCACCTAAAACAAAATAGCTATTCGCAGGTACAACCACTGATTCATGTTCGTATTCAGACGGTTCGCTAATATAATTTTCTGATAGAGACTTACCATTAATGTAAACTTTACCATGCTGGATTTTAACTGTTTCTCCTGGTAGCCCAATAATTCTATAGCGGTGCATTGGGATTAGGCGGAGGAGCAAATTTGACACGACATTGTTTGAAAATTTGCCGCTTCTGCTTTAAATTTTGCCAATTACCAGATTGGGCTTGAACGATCGATTCCTCAAATAATTTTAAGCACGTAGATTCTGATAGCGTAGGGTTGTCTGTTGCTGGTGCATCACACCAGCCTGATTGTATTATTGCTGTGCCTAAAGTGACTAATGCGATCGTGAATATTTGCTGCCATTTTCTTTGAAGTAGCATTGTTGTGATAAAGATTAGTTAATGATAAATCGATCGAGGATTATCATATTTAACTCGAATTAGTGCGATTGTCTGTGATTAATAATTGAATTCAGGAACTGTGAATCGATCGTCTTATCGAAAAATATCTCGCCGCCGAAGGTGGATTAAATATAGTCTCACGATCGTGTGTGGATTGTCGATCGTCTATGGAATTTTAGCTTATCTTGTGCTCCCGGCAATCTGGCGACACTACGAGCACAATCCCAAATTAGCAACTTCGCCCAAAGTCACTCGTACAGCCGAAGGTATACCTGGAGATCCGCTGAATCTGGGGTTGGTGGGAACGCGCACAGAAATCGTTCAGGCTCTGTTGTCAGCAGGTTGGTATCCAGCCGATCCAGTGACGATCAAAACAAGTATTGGGATCGCTCGGAGTGTGTTGCTCAAACATCCTTACCCGACTGCACCAGTTAGTAATTTATATTTTTTTGATCGCAAGCAGGATCTAGCCTTCGAGCAACCCGCTGGGAGTAGTGCTAGTCAACGTCATCATGTCCGATTCTGGCAATCTTCGATCGTCGATGCGAATAGTAATCGACCATTATGGCTTGGTTCCGCTACATTCGATCGGAGTAGTGGATTCAGTCATTTGACAGGTAAAATTACTCATCACATTGCAGCAGATATCGACACCGAAAGAAATACAATGATCGCCAGTTTAGTTCGAGTACAACAAATTATTGCTCTTTACCAAGTCACTGGAGTTGATGCTACTTTTCAGGGATACAACGGTGGTGGCGACTGGTACTACACAGATGGAGAAATGACGATCGCCTTGTTATCAACAAATAATCTGCCAATGAATCGCGATCCGATTCAAGCACCCAACCCGCCAGCAATTGAAATCAAACATCGGATCTGGCAATGGTTGAGAAGGTATATTTACCGCTAAATATATGAGATATCCAATTTTTCTGATCAGTTGGGTATCTATGTGCTAACTTCAATGGTATAATGGCTGCGCCATAATAATCCGTTCCTAAACTCTATGTCCGTTTCTGCGGTCTTGCCAGCATTATTAGTCTTAGCAGATGGCACAGCCTACCCTGGTTTGTCATTTGGAGCTATGGGTACGACCATTGGAGAAGTTGTATTCAATACCGGAATGACTGGCTATCAGGAAGTCCTCACCGATCCTAGCTATAGCGGTCAGATTGTCGTGTTCACCTATCCCGAATTGGGTAATACAGGTGTCAACCCCAATGATGATGAGTCTGCATTTCCCCATGTGCGGGGTGCGATCGCCCGCAATGTCTGCTATCGTCCGAGTAATTGGCGATCGACAGCTTCGCTACCCAAATATCTCGAACACCATCATGTTCCTGGTATTCACGGCATCGATACTCGTGCCCTGACGCGGAAATTGCGATCGGCTGGAGCCATGAATGGCGCAATTTCTACCGAAATCCTCGATCCGACAGAATTGCTCAATCTGGTGCGTTCTGCACCGAGCATGACTGGGCTGAATCTGGTTAATAATGTTAGTACTTCAGAGGTGTATGAGTGGTCGGAACCTAGCCAGCCGATGTGGGAATTTAAACCCGAATCAGATCCGAGCAGAAGCGAACCATTGACTGTTGTTGCCTTGGATTTCGGCGTGAAGCGAAATATTCTCAAGCGTTTGGCTAGTTATGGTTGTAAGGTAATTGTCGTTCCCGCCGATACCTCAGCCGCCGAAATTCTCAAACACAACCCCGATGGGATCTTCCTGTCCAATGGCCCTGGAGACCCTTCCGCTGTTACCGCAGGGATTGCCACGACTAAAGAGTTATTAGCTGCTGACAAGCCAATTTTTGGCATCTGTATGGGTCATCAAATCCTTGGTCTATCCCTGGGTGCGGCAACTTTCAAACTCAAATTTGGACATCGTGGACTCAATCAGCCCGCAGGCTTAACCCAGACAGTGGAAATTACCAGCCAAAATCATGGGTTTGCGCTCGATGCTGAGTCTCTAGGCGCAGATATCGAAATCACCCATCTAAATTTAAACGATCGGACGATCGCCGGTTTACAGCACAAAACTATTCCCTGTTTCTCCGTTCAATACCACCCCGAAGCCAGTCCTGGCCCTCATGATGCCGACTACCTATTTGGTAAATTTGTCAAGCAAATGCGGGATAGGCTTTAGGTCTTAGACTTGATAGCTTTAGGGCACAGGAAATTAAACTGCTAATATTTAATGAAAAATAGTGGCCTAAAGCCTAACCGACAGACAAACAACTCATCAATTTAAGTAAAAATTTAAGGAGGCTATTATCGCTGAACCACTAAGCTTAACCGTGAGTCTCCGAGGCACTCGCGAAGTCAAAGATAACTATCAACTATTCCGCCTCACTGGACAACTAGACGCATTTTCCGAACCAACCTTTAGGAAAGTGATGGACAAATGTGTTGAAGAAGGGCCAGGAAATCTGATTCTGGATCTATCCAAAATCGATTTCGTCGATAGCTCTGGTATCGGTGCGCTGGTGCAACTAGTCAAGAAGGCTCAAGGCGTTGAGGGCACAGTTCAAATCGTCACGAATGCGCGGGTAACACAAACCGTCAAACTCGTGAGATTAGAGCAATTTCTATCGCTTCAGCCATCGGTTGATGCAGCCTTATCGCGGATCGAAACCGCATAAAATGCGTACATCAGTCTGTTTTAGTTGTTGCGTAGATTCTAGATCTCCCTCAATCCCCCCTTCAAAAGGGGGACTAAGAGTCCGGATCCGCTTCTCCCCTTTTTTAGGAGAGAAGCGGATCTAGATCTACGCAGCATAGTAATTAGGATTTTTCAGATATCCTCTGAGCACAGATTTGGATTTTAATTCTTAATATTAAAATGTACCAATTTGACCCAGTTTCAAGAAACCTTGATAAAATTAGAAAGCTGAGTCAAAATTTTTTAGTGTTATTTAGATATCGCTGTGGGTGAAATCGAGCTACCACAAAGCTGGCAACAGCTAAATATTCTAGCTGTCCACCCGAACCAAGTGCCGCAAATACCGCCAGCAGCTCTAGCCTATCTAGGAGATGCTGTGTATGAACTCTATGTTCGCACGAGCTTTTTGCTTCCGCCCAAGCGTTCTCATGTTTATCATCAACAAGTTGTCGCCCAAGTACGAGCTGAAGCGCAGTCTGGGCATCTTCAACTACTCTCAACCCATCTGACAGCCGCAGAATTGGATGTAGTTCGGCGAGGTCGAAATGCAACCAATGGTCGTCCACGTCGCCTCGATCCCGAAGTTTATCAGCAGGCTACCAGTTTTGAGACTTTAATCGGTTATCTTTACGTTACCAATCCCCAACGGCTTTCGGAGCTACTCGCCCTACTCCATCTCGAGCCGTCCTCACCCCCACAACTTTAGCTAAAATATATGGTATTCAAACCTCGTCGCTCCGATGGCGGTAAACCGTCACCCCGTCCGCGTGATGGTGCAGGCAGTGGGGATCGCGATTTTCGCCCCAGCCGAGCTTTCGATAGTAGATCGAGTAGTTCCGATCGATCTCGTCCCAATAGTGACGCGCCCCGTCGCAGTGAAGGCTCGGGTTCGGGCTATCGGGCTAAACCCGATGACAAATTTGGAGATCGTCGTCCACGCAAAACCGATGGCGCAAATAATTTCGATCGAGATCGCGAGTATCGCCCCCGTACGCCTGAAGTAGGTTCGAGCTATCGCCCACGTCCGCAGTCTGGTTCTGGTTTTGACCGACCCAAGCCAGGTGGTAAATTTGACAGGAATGATAAACCCCGGGAGGAACGCAAAGATTGGGGCGTACCTCGTCCCAGCAGTCCAAGGGATTCGGCACCCCGTGCAGACAGTTATAAGCCCCGTAGAGATGAAGGATCGGGAGATCGTCGTGGCGGTGGAAGTAGTTTCGGTGGTCGGGAAGATCGCGATGACCGAGGCCGTGGCGACAGACCTAGTTATAACAATCGGGAAGACCGCCCATCCTCTTTTAGCGACAGACCCAGCTACAATCGGGACGACAGATCGTCATCTTCTTTCAGAGATAGACGCTTTTCCGACAGCCGTAGTTCCGGCAAACCAAAAGAGTGGCAGGATCGATCTGGCGGTAGTCGCAACAATCGCGGTGGCTGGCAAGATCCCCCCGCACCAGAAATTACCGAAGAAGAAGTCACTGATTACCTATTTGGCAAGCATTCGGTCTTCACTGCGATCGAAAAAGAACGCCAAATCAACAAGATCTGGGTCTTATCAAAACTTCGTCATCACCCAGCATTCTTCACCCTCATCGACCAAGCCAAATCCAATGGTACCGTCGTTGATGAAGTCGATGCCCAGCGGTTGAGCTATCTCTCCAACGGTGGTAATCATCAAGGGATCGTCGCTCAAGTAGCACCTCACGACTATCTCGAAATCGAAGAGCTAATTACCCGCGCTCTAGCCGCAACTGATGGTCCAATTATCGTCGTCGCCGATGGCATCACCGATCCCCAAAATCTGGGATCGATCGTCCGTACTGCCGAAGCCTTGGGCGCACAAGGTGTCGTTATACCGCAACGTCGCGCGGTTGGGATCACTTCTACTGTCCTAAAAGTCGCTGCTGGAGCACTAGAGTATCTGCCCGTCGCTCGGGTTGTCAATCTCAGCCGTGCCCTCACACAGCTCAAAGAAGCAGGCTTCTGGATCTATGGCACGATGGCTGAAGCCGAGCAAGCGATCCATACTGTTGATTTTACCGATCGACGACCTGTAGTACTCGCAATTGGCTCTGAAGGCGATGGATTGAGCTTGCTGACTCAAAAAGGTTGCGATCGCTTGGTTTCGATTCCACTCAAAGGCAAAACTCCAAGTTTGAACGTCGCCAATGCTGCCGCTATGTGCTTGTACGAAATATCTCGTCAGCGATTGTCAAATACGTTACGGCTATCTGAGCGTTAAGCAGTTATTTTGGGCTTATTGAGTATCTAGGGGCTAAATAATTCTCTAAGACAATGATCCAAGTCTCTCAACTTATCAACCTCGTTTGAATCAGCGGAATCGAAACCAATGAATATTCAAGATATTTGGAGCAGTGCGCTCCACCTCGTCGGACAAGCTTGGTGGGTCGAAATCACCACCGAACGACCTCATTGTACTTATTACTTTGGACCGTTTACCAGCGCGGTCGAAGCTGATGAAGCTAAAATCGGTTATGTTGAGGACTTGGAATCTGAGTCTGCTCAAGGTATTCAGGTAGCTATCAAACGCTGTAAACCAGTTCAAATGACGATCGATTACGATGACAATGCCCAAGATGTCTATGATTCTGCTAAGTCTTCAATGAGCGGTCAATTTGGCTGATGGCATTCGATTTCTGAAATTAAAGTAGGGGTAATGTCTTGTCGGTTTTTTATACTAGGGGAATCCTGGCATAAAACCGCCGCTTCATGAATTACCCCTACTTTAATTTCAGGAACCGCGATCGCGATGTGTCATAATAGAAATTAGACACAAAATAAAATTGTAGACTATGGTGCGGGGTTTATTATCCGCCTGGTACGCCAGCCTTTGGTCTGAGCGTGTGCCGTTTGCCTGATTATCTGTTTACTGTACGATTAGCTTAGTTGGATAAAGCACCCGAAGATATTCGGTCTAGGCTGGGTTCGAGTCCCAGATCGTACTCCCAAAAGTTAGCTCATTTGGATAGAGCAGTCAACTCATCATTGACGAGTAGCGGGTTCGATTCCCGCACTTTAAACACCCTAGTCTCGGGTTATGGACACTTTCCTTCCACGAAAGCGGCGCAAGCCAAAAATCGGGATCTTTGGTCCCCGGTACGGGAGCGATCCCAAGATGGTTCGAGTCCATTATTTTTCAAACTCTGGAAAGTTGGCGTTGGGCGACATCGCCGCAGATTTTGGACTAGCGCGATTGTAGCTATTGCTAATTTGAGTATATGCCTTCGGTAGCGATCGATAGTATTGACTATTGGTGGCAAGTCGAACGATATATTTGCTGGTTAAACATCTCTCATTATTTTCGGATAATTTGATTAATTTAATCTACTTAATCCAGTTGGTAACTAATCGATCGTCCGTCACAACATCTGTTCACAACGCCAATTATTACAGAGCTAAATTAGCGCGTAATTTACCATCATTTCGGTGCTGTCGCGAGTAGCAGCATCCATAAAATTAAATGTTCAAGACCTTCTATATCAAGCCCAATGAGCGGGGGATTTTATACAATCGCAGTGATTTCAAAGCAATTTTAGAGCCAGGAATCCATCGCTATTCTGGTTGGAACTGGCGGGTTACTAGCTACGATCTCAATCAGCCCGAAGTTCATATCGAGTATTTAGAATTATTATTACAGACCGATCGAGCAAAATTAGAACAGCATCTCACGATCGTCAAAACTGAGTTCGATCGGGTGGCTTTACTCCAAATCGGCCAGAGCTGGATTACCGTTGAACCAAATCAACTCCGCGCGTTCTGGAAAGGATTTATTCCGGTGAAAGTTGACTATTTCAACTTGTCTGAGGATATCGAACTACCGACAGAATTAGTGGAGAAAACACGCGGCATCGATCTCAGTGGGGTGAAGAAGCTTCAGGTATCTGAATCGGAAATTGGCTTGATGTATATTCAGCATAATTTCGTGCGCCCATTAGGTACAGGTGAATATGCGTTTTGGTCATCATCGAAAGATCTCCAAGTCAAAACACTCAATCGGCTCAATCTCAATCCAGTCTTCCCCGACCAGGATGTGCTGATCGATCGACATCCTGAATTTATCGCCCAATATTGCACCATAGCTGAAACGATGGCTCAACAGGTAGCAATTGTCCGTGAACGTCAACAGCCAATTGCAATTTTGCCACCCCATAGCCGCAAATTGTTTTGGCAAGGTGTGACAGTTGAAATTATCGATATTAGTAACGATCCAAAATTATCCACTAAATTAATTGCAGAATTAGTGTCCGGTTCATCTGCGATTAAATATATGAGCAGCGAGTCCTTACACACCCTCGAAGTGCCAGTTCAACATCTAGGCTTCCTGTACATCGATCGGGTATTTCAGAGCCAGCTAGAGCCAGGAATCCATGCTTGGTGGACATTTAATCGATCGTTCGGATCGATCGCGATCGATCTACGACTCCAGGCAATGGAAGTTTCGGGACAGGATATTCTCACCAAGGATAAAGTCCCTGTCCGGCTGAATCTCACGGCGGGATATCGGATTAGCGATCCGTTGCAAGCGATGAATAACTTGGTGGACATTACTGGATTTCTATACAAAGAATTGCAATTTGCGTTGCGTGGCGCAGTCGGTGAACGGACATTGGATGGATTGCTCGAAGATAAAGGCGGGATCGATCGAGATATTGCCGAATATATTCGCACCAAAACGACCAATTATGGCTTAACCGTCGAATCCGTCGGCGTGAAAGACATCATCTTGCCAGGGGAAATCAAAACCATCCTCAGCAAGGTAGTCGAAGCCGAAAAAGCCGCCCAAGCCAACGTCGTCCGCCGCAGGGAAGAAACAGCAGCCACCCGCAGTATGCTCAATACCGCCAAAGTGATGGAAGAAAATCCCGTCGCGCTGCGATTGAAGGAATTGGAAATATTAGAAAGAATTGCTGAAAAGATAGATCGGATCCAGGTCAATGGTGGTTTGGACAATATCTTAACCGATTTGATTAATATTAAGAAGTAAGCTCGATCGACCCAAATTCTCATCTCCAGACATTCGCCACTCTCGATCGGATCGTCGATCGCGATATGATTGAAAGTGGCATCGAGCGCGAAAAAGCCCCCCGAACAGCCCAAAGCCTAAAACCTTTTGCTAACCCCCAAATCCTAACCTATGCCATCCATCATCGTTGATAGCAAAAATCGCCTGACAGACTTGATTAAGCGTTACCGCGATCGAGTGGATTATTTGGCGATTAGACTAGAAGAGTCCGAAGGGACTGATATTCTGATTCGGGGTGATAAAGTCGAGACTCTGAGCGAGGATCTGGCGATCGGCGGACAGGTGCGCGCGTGTTATAAAGGTGGCTGGGGGTTTGCGAGTTTCAATCGGTTGGAAACTTTGGCAGATAGAATCGAGGAAGCGATCGCAGCGGCGCGGATTATCGGTGAGGATCGGACGATTCTGGCACCGATCGAGATTATTCAGACTAGCTGTAGTTTACCGTTGACTGGCACCGATCCGCGCCAGATTCCGATCGCCAATAAGAAAAAGTTGTGCGAACACTATAATCAGATTTTACAGACTACCGATCGACGGATTGCGACAACTTCGGTGCGATATGGCGATTGTGCTCAACATATCGTGCTGGCGACTTCTGAAGGTACGTTAATTGAACAGTCTTGGATTGACATGGAGATTCGCTTTGCTGCGACAGCGCGGAATGGGGATACCGTGCAAACTGGACGGGAAACCCTCGGTTCGCGCAAAGCCTATGAGGATACAATTGGACTCGATCGACAGGTCGAAAGTGCTGCTCAACGTGCTGTTGCCGCGCTGTTCCTGCCACCTGTGAAGGGGAATGCCTATACAGTGGTGATCGACCCCATTTTGACAGGTTTATTCGTTCATGAGGCATTTGGGCACCTGTCGGAGGCTGATTCAATGTACGAAAATCCCGACTTGTTGGAAGTGATGACAATGGGACGACGTTTTGGCTGCAAGGAGTTGCAAATCTTCGATGGCGCGGCACCAGCAGCGCATCGGGGCAGTTATTTATATGACGATGAAGGGACTCCAGCGACAACGACGCAATTAATTGAGGATGGCGTGTTGACTGGACGCTTGCACTCGCGGGAAACAGCGGGGAAATTGGGTGAAGCGGCAACGGGAAACGCACGGTGCTTGAATTATCATTATCCCCCGATCGTGCGGATGACCAATACTTGGATCGATCGCGGTAATACTCCCGTCGCGGATCTCTTTTCAGGGATTAAGGAAGGTGTATATGCCCGCAATTGGTTGGGAGGAATGACCAATGGTGAGATGTTTACATTTAGCGCGGGTGAAGCCTGGATGATTCGCGATGGGGAAATTGCCGAGCCAGTGCGGGATGTGACTTTATCTGGCAATGTATTTAAAACGTTGCAGGATATCGAAGGCATCGGCGATGATTTTGAGTGGGATGAGTCTGGCGGCTGTGGCAAAGCTGGGCTAGGTGGTTTGGCGGTTGGTGTTGGTGGTCCGAGTTTACGGATTCGGGATGTTGTCGTTGGTGGAGAGGAGGATTATGGGGAGGATGATTAATTTTGGGTTTGGGATTGGGGAAAGGGGGTAAAATTGAGAGTGATATCTAAATTTTGCAGATTCCTGTATGACTGTGAGTGCCAATCCCAACACCGAGCTACTGCCAAGCGATACAACTACTTTTGATGCGATTATTATCGGTTCGGGGATCGGTGGGCTGGTAACGGCGACTCAGTTGGCGGCGAAAGGTGCAAAGGTATTGGTGCTGGAGAGTTATCTGATTCCTGGGGGGAGTTCTGGCTATTTCGATCGAGCGGGGTATCGGTTTGATGTCGGGGCTTCGATGATTTTTGGGTTTGGCAAGCAGGGCACGACCAATTTATTGACGCGGGCATTGGCAGCGGTGGGCGAGAGCATCGAGACAATTGCCGATCCGGTGCAGGTACAATACCATTTGCCCGATGATTTAGATATTAAGGTTCATCAGGATTACGAGCAATTTTTACAAGGATTATTTTCTAAATTTCCAAGTGAAGCGAAGGGAATTAGAAAGTTTTATGATGAGTGTTGGCAGGTATTTAATTGTTTGAATCAGATGGACTTGTTATCGCTAGAAGAATTGCGATATTTGACCCGTGTTTTCTTTCAACATCCTGGTGCTTGTCTGGGTTTAGTTAAGTATTTACCTTTAAATGTGGGAGATATTGCTCGTAAGTATATCAAAGATCCTGCGGTGCTAAAATTCATCGATATCGAGTGCTATATCTGGTCGGTTGTACCTGCGGAAATGACTCCGATGATCAATGCGGGGATGGTATTTTCAGACAGGCATTATGGTGGTATTAACTATCCCAAAGGTGGTGTCGGTCAAATCGCCCAGAAGCTAGTAAATGGACTAGAAAAGTCTGGTGGCGAGATTCACTACAAGTCACGGGTGACTAAAATCATTACCGAGCAGGGTAAAGCAGTCGGCGTAAAATTGGCGAATGGCAAGATTTTTCGTGCTAAAAAGATTGTCTCTAATGCGACGCGCTGGGATACTTTCGAGCAACTATTGCCAGCAGCAGCAAAGCCGAAGAAAGAGCAAAAATGGCAGGAGCGTTATCAAAAGTCGCCAGCTTTTTTGAGTCTACATTTGGGTGTCAAAGCCGAAGTTTTACCTGCGGGGACTGAGTGTCACCATGTATTGCTAGAAACTTGGACAAAAATGGAGGAGCCAGAGGGAACTATTTTTGTTTCGATTCCGACGTTGCTCGATCCAAGTTTAGCACCGGAAGGTTATCACATCGTTCATGCTTTTACACCTAGCTGGATGAGTGACTGGGGAAATTTAAGCCCCAGTGAGTATATCGCGAAAAAAGAAGAGCGTGCAGGTGTAATGCTCGATCGATTGGAGCGAATTTTCCCTGGCATTAACGTCGGTTTAGATTTTATGGAAATTGGTACGCCGCGCACTCACAGACGCTTTCTAGGGCGAGCTGATGGCAGCTATGGACCAATTCCTCGGCGTAAGCTGCCAGGGTTGTTAACGATGCCGTTCAATCGGACGGCGGTGCCTGGATTGTATTGTGTGGGCGATAGCACTTTTCCTGGGCAAGGTTTAAACGCGGTGGCGTTTTCGGGGTTTGCTTGCGCTCACAGGATTGCGGCGGATTTGGGATTTTAATCGAGGTAGGGGGTAATGTCTTGTCGTTTTTTTATTCGTGGGAAACCCCCGAATAAAAACGCCGTTTCATGAATTACCCCTACCTCGATTAAGATCGATGCAAGATCTGGGTGATGAGTTGGGAAAACTATAAAGATAAGTAGTTCTCTGTTTAGACTTAGTATGCCTGCATCTGCCTCGATCGAACGTCATCAACTGACAGCAGAAAATATCTGCGAACATGTAAGCACATCGCCGCTGTTGGCACAGTTATTACGCCAGCTTACGATCGATCGCATCCTCTCAGACTGGCAACCAGCTTTGACAGTAAAATCGGGGTTGGTAGATCCAGCATTAGATCTAGACTCTAGCTCATCGATCGAACTTCAAGCACCAATTTTAGACAATCAGGCTAAATTACAACAATTCAAGCAGGAAAATTGGGGAAATAAAGTCGGATCTTATTATCTCACTCGCAAAGTACAGCTCGATCGAGTTATTTGTTCGATTATTCAAGTTGCTGACGGTACAGTTGCTCAAGAATTATACTTTCGGATCTGTTCGGAGCCAAAAATATTTAGCAAGCTAGCTCTAAATTATTCTCAAGGAGCAGAATCTTTTGATGGTGGAAAAGTCGGTCCAGTTCCGATCTCTAGACTGCATCCGACAATTTCTACCCAACTGTTACTACTTAAACCAGGCGAAATATCACCACTATTTACGATCGATAATTTTTATATCTTCGTTCGATTGGAACAAGTAGTCCCAGCTCAATTTGATGATGAATTGCGTCAGATCCTGTTAGATGAATTATTCGAGCAGTGGTTGCAAGCAAAAATTGTGAGTGAGATTGGTAGTGTGTCTATTGAGAGTATTGAAAATGAGCTGAATTAAACAATCGTATCCGACCTTCTGTACTTCGGACAACTCAGTAGGTGTCAACTTGGGTCGGTTGATAAATATTTAGCAACAGAGAAACACCATTGGGTTTGGTGAAGAGCAAATCTAGACGTAATCATAGATTTAAATCTAAATTAACCATCGATAAATAGCTGTTAATTGTATCTATTAGTAAAAAATAGGGCAAACATAAGGTTTTTCTCTATGTTTACTCTATCTTTTTCCAAAATTTTGGTTTATTCTCATACATAGAACTATGGCTGAGTTAAATTATTATTTTATAGATTAACATCTATGTACAACTTCGTAATTCAAGCCGCATGGCTAATTCCCTGCTATCCCCTGATTGGGGTAGTGTTAGCTAGCCCTTGGTCGCTAGGCTGGTCGGGGGAACTAGGAACTAGACCAGCGGGGTATGTAAATATTCTGATGGCAGGAGTCGCTTTTATTCACGCTGTTCTAGCATTGTCAATGGGCTGGAACTTACCCGATCGGGAAATTAGTTATGATTGGCTGCATACTAGTACTTTAGATATCAATTTTCCGATCGAGATTTCTACGATTAGTCTGACTGCGGTTAGTGTCGTGACGGGGATAAATCTGATCTCCCAGATCTACGCAGTCGGTTATCTAGAGATGGATTGGGGCTGGGCAAGATTCTTTTCATTGATGAATTGTTTCGGCGCGGGAATTTGTGGATTGGTGCTAACCAATTCCCTTTTCTTTAGTTACGTTTTCCTTGAATTACTCACACTGGCGACTTATTTATTAGTTGGGTTTTGGTATGCTCAACCGCTGGTAATTACTGGTGCGCGGGATGCGTTTTGGACAAAGCGGGTGGGCGATATTATTCTGCTGATGGGAGTATTTGCGATTTATCCACTGGCGGGAACGTGGAATTTTACCGAGTTAGCAGTGTGGGCACAGACAGCGCAGCTCGACCCTGGAGTAGCGTTGTTACTGGGTTTATCGCTCAGTGCTGGTCCCTTGGGTAAATGCGCTCAGATTCCCTTTCAGCTCTGGCTGGATGAAGCGATGGAAGCACCACTACCAGCAACGGTATTGCGGAATGCGGTGGTTGTGGGGGCGGGAGCGTTTGTATTGATCAAACTTGCTCCGGTTGTTTCTTTATCTCCAGTGTTATTGAATACTTTAACAATTTTAGGCGTAACGACGGCAATTTCTTGCTCGTTAATTTCGATCGCACAAGTTGACATTAAGCGCGTACTTTCCTACGCTTTGAGTGCTTATATCGGTTTAGTATTTATTGCCGTTGGCACCCAAAATCTAGATTCAGCTCGATTCATTCTATTCAATGAATCCTTTGGGATGGCATTGCTATATATGAGTATCGGCTCGATCATTTGGACGAATATCAGTC
>JANYIT010000354.1 GCA_025358725.1 Chamaesiphon sp. GL140_3_metabinner_129_sub | reverse complement strand
TAAGAGTCAAAGTCCCCCTTTTTAAGGGGGATTTAGGGGGATTGACAGCCCATGTTTGTAACAAATAAAAGTTTTCAAACACCCTCTAAGGGATGATACTCACCAATTTACTCGGAATCGTAGGTGATCTGATCGCTGTCTGAAATTTCCAATCAGTAGATCGAGCATATAAACTAGCATTCTCACCTTGCGCTACAGTTGGCAACGCTTCCCGCAAATGAGCAGCGATGGCAACGGTAGTGCTGTCATAGGTTTGGGTGGCAATTTTGGGATATAAGCCAATCCCAATAATCGGGATTAATAGGCAAAATGCGATCGATAATTCGCGGGGCTTGGCATCTAATAATACTTCACCACTCAATTCATGCTGTTGTCCGAAAAACACTCGTCGCAACATCGACAGCAGATAAATCGGTGTAATCAGTAAGCCTACCGCCGATAAGAAAATAATGATGATTTTGAAACCACCACTATAAACATCACTAGTTGTCAAACCGAGGAAAATTGTCAACTCGCCGACAAAACCACTCATCCCTGGTAAAGCGAGGGAAGCCATCGATGCAAATGTAAATAAAGCGAAAGTTGTAGGCATCGATTTGGCAATCCCACCCATCTGATCCATCGATAGAGTGTGAGTGCGCTCATAAATCACCCCAGATAGGAAAAATAGTGCCGCTGCAATCAATCCATGTGAAATCATTTGCAGCATCGCGCCATTGATCCCGAGTGCAGTGAAGGAAGAAATCCCAATCAGCACAAATCCCATATGAGAAATCGAAGAATAGGCGAGACGACGCTTGAGATTGTCTTGGGAGAAGGCAGCTAAGGCACCGTAGATAATATTGACGACACCCAATACCGCGAGTACAGGTGCGAAATAAACATGAGCGTGGGGGAGCATTTCCGCATTCAAGCGAATCAGGGCATAACCACCCATCTTGAGTAATACTCCCGCCAGAATCATCGAACCAGGCGCGGGAGCTTCACCATGTGCATCTGGGAGCCAAGTATGGAACGGGAAAATCGGCAGTTTGACACCAAAAGCAATTAGCAAACCTGCATAGGCTAATAATTCTAACTCGATCGGGTATTGTTTCAATCCGAGTGCGGTGATATCAAAAGTAACTGTATCCCCATAGAAAGCCAATGCCAGTGCAGCAATGAGGATAAAAATTGAAGCAAGGGCGGTATACAAAATAAACTTAGTTGCCGCGTAAAACCTTTGTGCCCCACCCCAAATCGAAATAATTAAATAAACTGGAACGAGTTCCAATTCCCATAGCATAAAAAACATCAGTAAATCTTGGGCGAGAAATACCGCAATCTGGGCACTGTACATCACCAACATCAAGCTGTAAAACAGGCGTGGCTTAATCTTGATATTCCAGGCAGCAAAGGTCGCCAGGGTCGTCACAACGCCCGTTAAGACAACTAAGGGCATCGATAAACCATCTACGCCCACAGACCAATTCAAGCCTAATTGGGGAATCCAGCTATAGCGTTCGACTAATTGTAGGCTAGAGTTATTAAAATCGTATTGTGTCGCGAATGTATAGATGATCAAACATAATTCTAAGATCCCTGTGCCCAGTGCGTAGAGCCGCACATTTTTACCATCGGTGTCGGGTAGTACGGGGATAGCTAGGGCAGCTATGAGCGGAAAGGCAATAATCGCAGTGAGCCAGGGAAATTCAGGATTCATAGATAGGCGATGAGGATCGAGTCGGATACGTCACCGCTAAACAACGGTTGGATCCAATGCGGGTAGGTACAAATACTCATTATGGTAATAATATACCTTGTTAATATTAATTGCAACTTGTAAATTTTATTTACAAGTTTTAAAATACCGTTACTATAATACCCTCTTATAGGGGCTACAAATAACTGCTCTCGTTCGTGGCGCAGGTGTGAAGCACAATCGCGAATTTCATCAAAACGCTGCAGATCGGCGTAAGATCGACATTGGTTCATAGCCGCTGTCAAAGGAGAATCGATCGCCTCATGCCGCAATCATCACCACCTCAATCTGTGCAGTCTACTTTTTGGCAATCCCCGACGGTGAAATTGATCGGGATTTATGGTAGCTTGAGTGCGATCGCTAGTTTAATGCTGTTTCCCTTACTCTGGTTATTGAGTACCGCCCTCAAATCAGCGGATGAAAATATTTTTCAATCGCCACCCCAATTCTTGCCGAGCCATCCCACGGTAGAAAATATTATTACCGTTTGGCAAAGTAATGATTTTGGACGCTATTTATTTAACAGCAGCGTGGTAGCCATCCTGAGTGTAATTATCAACCTGATTTTTTGTGCGCTGGCGGCTTATCCATTAGCCAGACTGGAATTTAAAGGCAAAGAAATTATCTTTGCAATCGTGGTTTCGACGATTATGATTCCATTTCAGATTGTGATGATTCCGCTATATATCATCGCCGTTCAATTGGGATTAGTAAATACTTATCTAGGTGTGATTTTACCCAATCTAGCTTCAGCTTTTGGCATTTTCTTACTCCGCCAAGCCTTTCAATCTGTACCAAAGGAACTC
>JANYIT010000347.1 GCA_025358725.1 Chamaesiphon sp. GL140_3_metabinner_129_sub | reverse complement strand
AATTGTGCATCTTGCGCTTGATTTTGACCGCGTTTTCTCGTCCCGGCGATCGGGCGAGTTGTAGCTTGCTGTTGTTGCAATTGAACTAGTCGTTCGGGAGAGCAACTAATCATCGCGCCCCAAGGAGTTTGCCAATAACTGGCAAACGGAGAAGGGTTAATTTGTTGCAATCTTTGATAGATTTGCCAACTCTCAAGATTGGTTTGGGTGGTAAACCGGAGGGATAAATTAGCTTGAAAAATATCCCCTGCTTGAATATATTGTTGTGCCTGGAGAATTGCCTGTCGGTATTCAGCTTCAGAAGTAAAAAACCGCAGATTGTCTTCGCCTAGATCTAATGAAGTAGAGGGTACTTGCGAAATCGGAATGTCAGCATCTATTGCTAGCTCAGATGGCAGATTATTCTCTAATTTGATGATTAAATTATCTAATTTGGCGGTTGTTGATGCTGACAAATATAATACTTGTTCCCAGTGATCTAAAATAGCAAAAGTATCAGGAGCATACCAATAAGCGACCGGAAATGGTAAGGGATCTAGTTGACGATCGGGTAGTTGTTCTATTTCCCATGCGAGTTCGTAACCTAACCAGCCCAACCAGCCACCTGTAAAGGGCAGATGTGCTGGTAAATCTGATGTTTCTTGATTAGTTGCAGTCGATAATAAGCCGCGTAAACAATCTAAAATATGTCCGACTGCTGGAGTGAAAATCTGTGGTTGCTGGTGAATAATTTGAGGTGATCCAGCACAAATTGAATACCGTGTCAATTCAGATTGGACAGAATTATTGACTGGACTTTCTAATAAAGTTGCAATGCTCTCATGTCTAAATAATCGATCGAATATTTCTGAGCCAGTTCGATTTTTGAGAGGAATAGATAAATACAAGATCTGTAAGGGCGGGTTTATATTATCGATTAAAACAACACTAGATATTTCCTTTAAACCCGCCCAACCCAGCGTTATTTGTGGGGTTGGGCGGGTTTGTTTTATTGTTGTTGATAGGCTACAGAAATTTCCAGCATAAACCCGCCCCTACAGTCCTTTTAATTATTTTCACACAAATTGACGACCGACAATAAATCTAGCAGCCCAGAATATGAATAAAAATATTATTGCTACAAGGTCAGTTTTACCTAACTTCAATTGGTGCCATTCAACTTTGTGAGTGTTGGGAGTAGTGAAACCACGTACTTGCATCGCGATCGCGATTTGTTCGGCTCTACTCAACAAATTTTCTAAGAGCTTTTCTGAAACAGTTAACCAAACTTTAGCACTATTTTTGAGTCCTAATTTTTGCCAATCGATCGCGCGAGTATAGATCGATCGTACTAAATTTTGAATTTCTTCCAATACCAATGGAATAAATCTTAGAGCTAGCGTCAGTGTAAGCGTAATTTCTGTTACCGGAATATTATAACGGCGCAGGGGTGACATCAAACTGTCTAATCCAGTTGTAATTTCTTCTGGAGAAGTAGTGAGTAGATAGACAGTAGTACTGTACATCAAGGTAAAGATCAGACTACTCGCATAGATGGCATTATCGATCGATTTTCTCGTAATTTTGAGATGGAGCGCGCCAGTATCAATTTTGAATAATATATATTGATAGGGCTGGGCGATCTCGACACCAACATCTGCGGGTGAGCGAAGTTGGTGGCTGACATTGATACTATCTGGGGAGAAGATACCCACGAGAAAAATTGCACCACCAGCCAGCAACAACAAACCCATCTGCTGCTTCAGTGCCCGCCAAGGGATACCAGCCAAGATACTAATGATGATTAGCAGCGCGACTAAGCTCAATTTCCACATCGAACTAGCCAGGATCGGAGCTAACAAAAAGCTCAATAACCAGCCGAGTTTGACTCTAGGATCGAGGCGATGCAGCCAAGTGATTGGCTGCTCTAAATATAAACCAATGGGTAAGGAGCGGAGTAAATCCATCGAGGAGTTGAAAGTTGAAAGTTGAAAGTTGAAAGTGAACACACTCAGAGTTATTTAGCTTCGTTTGAAGCTTTTACCCCCCAACCCCCTTGTAAAGGGGGCTTTACTCCCTCCCCTTTATAAGGGGAGGGCTGGGGTGGGGTAAAGATCTCCGCAGCTTTCAGGCTATTTCATCGTTTTAACCCTTGTTGCGCGGTTGGCAATCTTCTCGCCTTCACGTTGTTTCTTCCCGCGCCAGAGGAGGCGGAGGGGAGTACCTGCAAAGCCGAGTTGAGTCCGAAACTGATTTTCGATATAACGACGGTAGTTATCATTAAACCGCGAAGGGTCGTTGACGAATAGCGCGATCGTCGGCGGTTGAGCACTAACTTGGGTACCATAGTAAACTTTACCCTGTTTACCCTGACGAGTAACGAGGGGATTGTGCCAAGAAGTTGATTCTTCAAGTACTTGGTTGATCGTTGCAGTACTGACACGACGACGGTGTTGTTCTACAGCTCGATCGACTACTTCCAAGATCTTATCAACACGTTGTCCAGTTAACGCACTGACGAAGATATTTTCCGCCCAATCGGTAAATGCGAGGCGACTATTTAGCTGATCTTGATAATCATAAATCGTATAGGAATCCTTTTCGACAGCATCCCATTTATTGATGACGATTACACAAGCACGTCCTTCTTCGGCAATTCGTCCAGCCAGTTTTTGATCCTGCTCCGTAACGCCATCGATCGCGTTCAATACGAGTAGCACTACATCACAACGATCGATCGCTTTAAACGCCCGGTTAATCCCAAAAAATTCTGGGCCATAATCGACGTTTTTCTTGCGCCGAATTCCCGCAGTATCAATTAACCGATAATTGGTATTATTGCGGTTAATTACGGTATCGATCGCATCGCGAGTCGTACCAGAAATTGGACTGACAATCGCCCGATTTTCACCGAGGAAAGCATTCAATAGACTGGATTTACCAACATTTGGTCGCCCAATAATCGCGATCCGAATTTCTGGCTCATCGACTTCATCCATCACGGGTAAATTGAGAATTAATTCGTCTAATAATTCCCCAGTACCACTACCATGAATACTCGATATCCCATAAGGTTCGCCAATACCTAACTGCCAAAAATCAGCAGTTTGGAGCGCACCAACGGTTTCCGATTCACACTTATTGACGGCTAAAAAGATCGGAACTTGCTGAACGCGCAACCAGGAAGCAATTTCCCGATCTCCGCCAGTAATTCCTTCTTGTCCGTCCACCACGAAAATCGCCGCACTTGCCTGTGTAAGGGCTGTCATCGCCTGTTCGCGAATCAGTG
>JANYIT010000314.1 GCA_025358725.1 Chamaesiphon sp. GL140_3_metabinner_129_sub | reverse complement strand
GTTTCAATTGCCTTCAATACTTCGGATGATTCGATGATTGGATTGATTAGTGAGAATTCTTTTAGTTGCAATAGTCTGACCCTCGCCTATTCAAGATTCACCCCTAATCTACCTGCTTTTGGCTTAACCGAGAAGTATTGATCGTGTACGAGCTACTTCAGGGCAACAGCGTCACCATCGTCCCAATCCACAAAGAACTCACCACCCAAGAAGCCGCCGACATCCTCAATGTCTCTCGCCAATATCTCATCCAACTTCTGGATACCCAAATCATCCCCCATACCAAAGTTGGCACCCACCGCCGCATTCGTTTCGGCGACCTGATCAACTATAAAAACGATCGCGATGCCAAGCGACAACAGGAACTATCGCGCATGACCAAAAAGAGTCAGCAGCTAGGTTTGTATACCAAAGCAGCCAACACCCCTGAAGACCCACAAGGTACATAGAGAGGAAACAACCTTGTCATCTTTTGGAGTAGTTTTAGATGCCTGTGTCCTAATTCCCGCCACCTTGCGAGATACCCTCCTCCGCGCTGTCGAAAAAGGGATGTATCGGTTGCATTGGAGTGATGAGATCGTTGCACCAGAGTTTGTAAAATTGATGCAATCCACTTTTTTTGAGTAAATGACACTATGCAGTGGATTCATCGCTGGATTTGAGTGAGAATAGTCTGTGATCGTCTAAATTTCCTGCATTACTGCATTAATGCAGCATTCGCTTACGATCGATTAGATTTCAGCGAACTGTCATCATCGGAATTGAGGCAGACAGCGCATTCCAAACTTCCGCTAATCGCTGAAACCCGATCGATTCATAGCCGCTAGCCTCATATCTTTGCACCATTTGTTCCTTGATACCGAGTTTGGCGGCTAGCTCCTTTTGAGTCATACCCAAGCTGATCCGTTTTTGAATTAAAACCTTGGGCAGATCTTCGATTGATCCCATCGTAATTTCGACTTTACCCGCTTTTAGATCATCATATGCTTGGATTTCCATCTGCATTCGATCGATCTGCGTCTGAAAGCTATTTTGCATTCCGGCTAGTTGACTAGATGGGATATTTTGTTGTTCTAGCAATTTATCGATCACTTGTTGCAGCTTATCGATCTCACCTTTAGTGACTTTATATTGGTGTTCGTTTTGGATCATGACTAATTACCTCGTGATATCAAAATTTCTGAGATCGATCTCTACAATTCCAATTTGTTCACCATCGCGATTTTTTTGTAAAACTGGGAAGAATACCAAACCGCAATTGCCGCAGCCCGCCAAGCAGCCAATCAGAGCGAAGGCATTTGGCTAGAAGGAGATACCGCTCAATGACACTGTGGGTGCAAGGGTACAGATAGCCTATTCTTAATTGGAGCGAGGAAATCCCAAAATTCAAGAGCGACTGCGCCAGACAAACGCCGACTCAGGAACAAATACCCTACTTTTTGGAAAAGTAGGGTATCTAACTTAATAGGT
Source organism: Chamaesiphon sp. GL140_3_metabinner_129_sub (assembly GCA_025358725.1). Lineage (GTDB taxonomy): Bacteria > Cyanobacteriota > Cyanobacteriia > Cyanobacteriales > Chamaesiphonaceae > Chamaesiphon. The sequence goes on along the minus strand of JANYIT010000314.1, from coordinate 1,783 downwards.
GAAATGTGCTGATTACTAACTATTTTTCAGTCACTAAACACCGAATCGCTTCTAGCAATCCTCTGGCTTTATTTAAAGTTTCCTCGTATTCTGTCACTGGATCGGAATCAGCAACTAATCCCGCACCTGCTTGGACAGATACCGTATGATTTCCCGCTCCATCGGGACGGACTACCATCGTCCGCAACGTAATCGCCGTATTTAATTGACCTTCAAAATCATAATAACCATAGACTCCCGAATAAGCACCCCGCCGACAGCCTTCTAAATTGTGGATGATTTCCAGAGCGCGAATTTTCGGTGCGCCGCTGACTGTCCCCGCAGGGAAACAGGCTTTGAGTAGATCCCACGCAGTTTTATCTGGGGCGAGTTGTCCGACAGCATTGCTGACGATGTGCATCACATGAGAATAACGCTCGATCGTCATTAATTTATCGACTACTACCGTCCCACTTTTGCAAACTCGTCCCAAATCGTTACGTCCCAAATCCACCAACATCACATGTTCGGCGACTTCTTTGGTATCTGCAAGTAGTTCTAATCCTAAAGCTTCATCCTCTTCCGGTGTTTGTCCGCGCCGACGGGTGCCAGCCAATGGACGGAGCGTTGCTTTGAGCGTACCATCATAATTGCGATCGGCTCGAACCATCACTTCAGGACTAGAACCGATAATCTGCCAATCTCCAAAATTGAGATATGCCATATAGGGAGAAGGATTTACCAATCGCAGCGATCGATAAAGATCGAACGGATCGCCAGGATAAGTGGTCGATAATCGCTGCGAAATCACCACTTGAAAAATATCACCTGCGGTAATATGTGCCTTGGCTTTGACTACATTGGCACAAAATTCGGCTTTGGAAGTATTGCTAGTATATTCAGCAGGGAGTTCGGTTAAAGCGGGGCTAGGCTGTGGTGGAGTCCATTCCAAGAACTTAGAAGTAAGCGGCTGTTGAAGTTTCTCGACTAGAGTTTTGACTCGATCGATTGCCTGAGTATATGCTAATTCGAGATTACCATCACAAGCCCCCACATCTGCATAGGCGATCGCCCAAATTTTACGTTTCACTTGGTCGAATACAATCAGATGGTCAACCTGCATCCACAAGCCATCTGGCAGGTCTTCAGCACTAGCTGGATGAACGGGGACTCTAGATTCAATCCATTTAATTAATTCATAGCCCCAGAAGCCAAATACGCCTCCGATTCCACCAGGAAGTTGGGGCAGTTTGACAGGTTTGTAAGGTTCTAAACAATCAGCCAGTGTCTGAAACGGATCGCCTGTAAATTTAGTAACGGTACCATCACGGTGCGTTTGAGTTGTCTGTTCACCTCTAGTTTCCAGCGTCCACAAAGGATTGCAGCCCAGCAGACTATAACGTCCGACAGTTTCGCCACCTTCGACGGATTCCAGCAAAAAGCTATAGGGTTGACCCGCACACACTTTATACCATGCCGAAACAGGAGTATCTAAATCTGCAACCCATTCTTGATAGACGGGAATAAAGTTACCAAGACTTGCTAGCTGACTGAATCGATCGAAACTGGGGAAAATCATTACACAGATTGCGGCAGGGTATCTATCTTATTGTGCCAGTTTAGGGCAAGAATTTTACAGAGGTCGATCAAAGCTTACGAAGGTTTATAGAACCCATTTGGGATCTATTCAGGCAGCTAGACGCTTGAGCATGAGTCGAATAAAACATAGGTTGAGTTTAGCAGTGGCATGGTCAAGAGTTCGTTCAAAGTTTTTGACCAGACTCTTGCAACGTTCCATCCAAGC
>JANYIT010000313.1 GCA_025358725.1 Chamaesiphon sp. GL140_3_metabinner_129_sub | reverse complement strand
CTAGCACTGCTTAGAGCTTAACCGAGAAGTATTGAGAGTGAATGTATCCACAAACTGAGGAATGACTCCTAACTCAAACAACATAAATGTTGCTCCTGCGGTGTGATGAAGCACGAGTATGAATATGACTAATCCACGGAGCAAATGGATGTTGTTATGAAAAGTAGCTTTTTTCTTTGTGTCTAGGGGGGCATGTTCCAGATCTTTTACCAGGAGAGACACCATGATTTTTGTTGCTATCGAGAAGTTGTTGTTACTTCTATTAAGATTCCCTGAAAATTAAACAAGCACTCAATGGTTAGAGCAAAAAATCCTAGAAGTTACCAAAATTAACAAGAATCCAACTTTTTCGGGGATCTTGCTCGTTGGCGTAGTGCCGCTTTGCGGAATTGACCAGTTAGTGCTATAACAGTCTTACGATACAGCGTCAATTTCATCCGGCTGGTTTTAAAGAAAATGCACAGTTTACTAGATCGGTGTCGCTACACCTCCAACCTGAATGGCTCCGCACTGCGTGAGTCACAGATCGATCTATTCCAACTCGTAGCTCAGGTTTCTCGTCACAACCGACGACGATAAAAGTAAGTTGAAAGTTGAAAGTTGAAAGTTGAAAGTTGCGGCTCGCGTTCGTCGGGTTCCCCGACGGTTTAGCGAGACAAGACAGAAAGTTGAAAGTTGAAAGCGATACCCTGAGGGAATTAAAGGGTTAGGTTAGTTTTTTGTCATTCTAGCAATGTGCTGGTGTTTAGATTAGTTTAGAGCGCACAGATATTTCTGGCGTTCGATCGATGTTTAGTAATTTTTTAGGAGTATTTTGATGATTGTGGATACTATAGTTCAACCAAAGATTCAGCCCGAATTGTTGTCAGCTTTTAGCCAGGATGAGTTTAATAGTCATGTGATGACTACTTATGGACGGTTTAATCTCGCCTTGATAAAAGGTGAGGGGTGTACCGTCTGGGATACAAATGGAAAGGCTTATTTGGACTTTGTGGCGGGGATTGCGACATGTACGCTGGGACATGCACATCCAGCGGTGATTGAAGCAGTGATGGCGCAGATTAATACGCTGACTCATGTCTCCAACCTTTATTACGTGCCCGTGCAAGGCGAGTTGGCAAAGTGGTTAGTTGACCATTCTTGTGCCGATCGAGTATTCTTCTGTAATTCTGGGGCAGAAGCCAATGAAGGCGCGATTAAATTAGCGCGGAAATACGCTCATACGGCCTTGAAGATTGCTGAACCAGTGATTTTGACGGCTCATGCCAGTTTCCACGGCCGGACGCTGGCGACGGTTACAGCTACCGGACAGCCTAAGTATCACAAGAATTTTGCGCCATTGGTTCCAGGTTTCCACTATGTACCTTACAATGATTTTGCCGCGATCGAGTCAGCAATTGCGGAGCTAGATGGGCGGGTAGCGGCGATTATGCTGGAACCCTTGCAAGGTGAAGGCGGGGTGAATCCTGGGCAAATCGAGTATTTCCAACAGGTGCGGAAACTGTGTGATGAGAAGGGAATTTTACTAATTCTCGACGAAGTGCAAGTCGGGATGGGACGTTCAGGTAAATATTGGGGTTACGAGCAATTGGGCATCGAACCAGATATTTTCACCAGTGCCAAGGGTTTAGGCGGTGGTATCCCGATTGGAGCAACGCTATGCAAGGCATCTTGCAATGTGTTCGAGCCTGGGGATCATGCGAGTACCTATGGCGGTAATCCGTTTGTCTGTGCGGTGGCTCTAGCTGTTTGTCAAACTTTGGAACGGGAAAATATCCTCGCAAATGTCCAATCACGGGGCGAACAATTACGAGCTGGTTTACAACAATTAGCCGCGAAATATCCAGACATCTCGGAAGTTCGGGGCTGGGGTTTAATTAATGGATTGGAGTTACAAGCCGATAGTAAAATTAATGCGATCGATATCGTTAAAGCAGCGATGGAATTAGGTTTATTATTAGTTCCTGCGGGTGTAAAAGTCGTCCGGTTTGTACCACCACTAATTGTATCTGAGTTAGAGATCGATAAAGCAGTGAGTATACTCGATCGGGTTTTAGCCTCAGTGTAGTAAAATCAGGGTGGGAAATTTCCCACTCTAATTCAAATGTTTGTTTCGGAACTTGAAAATCATTTTTACGTTCGTGTTCCAGCCAGGATTTTAGGCTGTTTGACTAGTGGTAAAATCACGGCTATTTTGTCGCCAGGACACGGATTAATTTATCCAGCACCGATACCGACAGAATGGATTCCAATCGATCTGAGAATGCCGAATAGTGAGTTTGATGTCTTGATAAAATTTCCTGGAGTAGAAAATATTAGAATTTTGCGAAAAGATGAGAGTTGTCCAGAAATAGAACAAAATTATGGATGAGATTTGACTAAATCTAATATTTGTCCATACAAAAGCCAAGAACAAGCAATTTGAACCTTGAGTTTCTACTAGATACACGAAATGTTATCTTAGAAAGACCGTAGCTAGGAGTAAAACATATGATTTCTGTTGCGCCGATTGCACCCCCATTACTCGTAGGCGAACAGCGCGTGGTGTTTAGAAATATTAATTGGCAGGGTTATCGACAACTACTAGAGATTTTAGGCGATCGACGTGCTGCAAAATTGACATTCGATCGAGGGACTTTAGAAATTACGATGCCGTTAGAAGAACACGAGTTTTCGGGACGCTTAATCGAGCTTTTTATTCGGATTTTAGTAGTAGAGCTAGGTTTGAAGATTAAAACAATGGGTTCGACAACACTCGATCGATCAGACTTAGATCGAGGTGCAGAGCCAGACAATGCTTATTACATCCAAAATCAGCCTCGCGTAGCTGGGCGTAGAATAGATTTAGCTACAGATCCGCCACCTGATCTAGTTGTAGAAATAGATATCACCCATACTGATATTAACAAACCTGCTCTCTATGCCAGCATGGGCGTACCGGAATTCTGGCGATATGATGGGAGAAAATGGATAATTTACCAGCTCGAAAATTGTGAATATTTAGAGGTATCTCGCAGCCCCACTTTTCCGAGCGTACCAAAAGAAATGCTCTACGACTTTTTGTTAGTAGCCCAAACAGATGAGGTAGAAGCGGAGATGAATTTACGCAACTGGGTAAAAGAAATGAAAAAATCTTAGCATTGATTCAATCGTAGTAATATTACCAAAAATATCCAGATCGAACCTGGGTGCGTTGTTCGCCTGGATCGTGTTCTAAGATATACTCGCGAGTAATTACACCTTGAGCACGTAAATTAGCTACCTCACTTTCGGCAATTTCAGTATCTGTAGATAATAAGATAACTTGTTCACTGGCTGCGGGGAAATAACGTTCGATCAAGTTAGTCCGATGGGATGAGTCTAATCTACCCAATAGAGTATCGATCGCGATCGGTAATTGTCGTCCCGATACTCGTGCTAATCCCCATAATAAGGCAATTGCGAGCAGTTGTTTTTCGCCTGCGGAAAGTCGATGTTTTGGTAATAGTTTGCCATCATGATCGTGGAGGGAGAGTGTGAATGTGCTACTATCGATCGTCACTCGTTGTACTAGCTCAGATTTATGCAATAGATATCGAAAACATTCGGTGACTTCGTTCTCTAGTTTGTTAATTTTTTTGAGTGTCAGCTTTTCTTTGAATATTTGTAATGTCGCTTTGACTTTAACAACAGAATCAATAATATGCTGGTCATTTTTTAGCTTAATATTATCTTCGGTGTATGTTGCTAATTCCTGTCTAGTTTTATTAATAATGCGATCGAGTTCTTCCTGGCGACGATTAGTACTAATTTTATTGGCTTTGAGTTGAGATACTAGTTCTCTCGCTGTAGATTCCTGGGATTTGAGTCGAGTAAATTCTTCTGGTGATGCGGCTTCAGATATTTGCCGATCGAGAAAATCTAAGTTAGCTGCTAATCTAGTTAACTGATTTCCCAGCTCTTCAGCTTTCTGAATATCGCGATCGAGTTCATATTTAATGATATTATCTAACTGACTAATTACAGCAATATCTGCACCCAACCAACCCGATTGACCAGATTCAATTTCACTAATTAAACTTTGATTTTCACGTTCTAGAAAGATTTGAATATCAGCGATTTGGTTTTCTAAACCTGATTGTTGTTGGAGATAATCTAGCAACCGGAGATCGCGATCGACTAATAAATCTAGAGCTGCTTTCCCTTGCTGATGACGTAACTCGATCGATCCTTGGACTTGGACTTGCGCTAATAAGGGTGCAATAAGTGCTAATGGTAAACTACCTGCAGCGAGATTACCTAGCTCCTGACGTTGCTGTTCCATTTGAGTTTGGATTGCTTTCGCTTCCAAGTCTAATTCTTTACCTTGAGCGGCAATTTTACCGCCTTCCAGCACGAATTTATCAAAGGCTTGTGCCTCTTGCTCGATCGCTATTTTTAACTTCTCATCAATCTTGACTAACTCTGCTGTTACTGCTAATAATTCTAACTGCTCTAGCTCTAGTTTAGATTCGATTTTGTCGATCGCTTCCAATTGTTTGCTAGTTGCGACATCACGCCGCTTTCTAGTTACTAATACATCTAAATCTGCTGCCAATTTTTCGGCTAATTCTAATCCCAATAATGACTGAATAGCATCAAATACTCCCGCAGGTGGAGTTTCTTGTTCTGCCAATTCCTTTACTTGTTCACCATCAAATAGAAATAGATTGGAAATTCCTAACGGTAGAAGATTTTCAATATATTCATCCCAAGTATTTAATAAAGTCTTGTCAGCCCAATCATTAACTAAAATGCCTAAAGTATCCTTACCATCTTTCGGATTGCGTTCCCAATATCTAACAATCCGAATATCTCGCAAATCACCATCCTCAGCTACCTGAAATGCCAATTCAATCCGCGCCTTTTCTGCCAATGGTGTGTGGCGACTGACACATTGATCGAGAAAATCACCATAGCTCAAACTTCCACGTGTCGAACATTGAGCGCGGGCACCATATAAAGCCAACCTCATCGCATCCATAATTGTCGTCTTCCCCCCACCATTCATCCCACCGATGAGAATAATGGGACGACTAGCTTCAGATACATCTGGTAATAAATTAATAATATTCTTACCCAAGTAAGAACCGAAGTTTTCTAATACCAGTTCGCGGAATAGCATAGTTGGATGTAATGAGCTTATTTATTTAATTTTACAGCTAGAACCTTTCGGGAATCATCGATCGAGATGTGGTAGTTATAGTTGCGGCTGGTGGATTACCATCATGTCAAAAAAAGATTTATTTTTGTGTGTGAGGCACAACCAATGGAAAGCACTGAATCGCGCTATCGATTTCCCGAACTATTTGCCGGATTAACTTTACTATCTGCTGCTCTAATTGTTAGTTCATTTCTGTGGGCAGGAGCGATTCGGAATATCAAGCGAGTAGATGATGCTCTATTGATTACTGGTTCTGCAAAAAGACCGATTCGAGCAGATTATATCGTGTGGAAAGTATCGCTTGCCAGTCAACAGCCTACCACTCAAGCGGCTTATCAAGAACTTAAAATACGGATCGATCGAGTTCAACGTTATCTGAAAGAAGCAAAAGTACCTGACGCGGAAATCTCGCTAGACTCGCTCGAAACAGCCGCGATTCCCGAAATAAGTAATGGCAGAGAAACAGGTAAAACACTTGCTTATAAACTGAGTCAACGGATCGAGATTCGATCGAATCAAGTCGATCGATATGCTAAACTATCCCAGCAAATAACCGAGCTAATTAATGAAGGAATTCCCCTGAATTCTGAGCCACCAGAATATCTCTACAACGAATTGAGCAAACTCCGAATCGAAATGGTGGCGGAAGCTACCAAGGATGCCAAAGCCAGAGCTGAATCAATCGCCAAAACTACTGGTAATCGCGTCGGTGGTGTCCGCAGTGCAGATACTGGCGTATTCCAAATCACTCCCCGCCACTCAACGGTGGTAAGTAATGGTGGTAGCTACGATACCAGCTCGATCGAGAAAGATATCACCGCAGTGGTGTCGGTGAAATTTGGGATTGAGTAAATTAGGCTTTAGGCTTTAGCAGCTAAATTTTGTTTGTGGAGAGTGAGAAATTCTTGCTCTCCACAAATTTTTATTACATTTTTGGTAGTTTTGTGAGTATTTGCACAAATTGATCTTTATTCTTAGGTGATAATAGACCAAAATTTAATCAACTTTTTCAACAGAGATTACCATCGATGCCTTATATCAATAATGACGGAGACACTAGATTAAATAATTTCCCTACCGAACCAAAAATGTACGTTGATGAATCAACTAGTCCCAATCAAAATCGAAATTATCTAATTATTGGGATAGTTGGTGTTGTTTTAGTTGCTGGATTGACTTTTGTGGCGATGGCAGTATCTTGAATTAGGTTTTAGGCTTTAGGCTTTAGGCTGTAAATTTAACTTTCAACTTTCAACTTTCTGTCTTGTCTCGCTAAACTGTCGGGAAACCCGACAAGCGCGAGCCGCAACTTTCAACTACTCCCTGACTTTGCCCAAATGACAGTCGTTCAGCCATAATCTAATTGCTTCACCGACGACTGTTTTACTACTTTCGATCGAAGGTGTGATCAGAGTATTGCTACTAGGAGATCCACTAGTTCTTGAATAGATATTAACCAATCGCCAACCCATGCGTGTTTTAGTGATGAATAACCAGTGGAACTGTTGCAACTGGGTTGACTGAAGCCCTGTATACTGGCGTTCTAAAGTACTGATAAATACTTGTGTTGGCGCAGCTTGAGGAAAATGTGGCGGATATTCGTGACTAATAGTCTCGATCGGTTTAAATTCGGGCATACTTGCTGTAACGATCGAACTATATACCTGATCCGTTCGGCTGCGTCGTTGTTGAATAAAACGATTGGTGTAGCTAGGTAAGTCTCGCACCAATAGATTGGTGAGATTTTCCAATTTCACCGGACACGTATTTGGTGCTGATGCCACAATCGGCACGATGGGATTGCATTGATTACCGATCCTTAGAGCACATTCAGGAAGATAGTTCACACTTAAAATAAAAAATACTCACTTCAATCCAGCATAAATACAAAATATGGAAATTGGCATCCCCAAAGAAACCAAAGACCAAGAATTTCGCGTCGGATTGACTCCGAGTATCGTGCGGACTTTAATCGATCGTGGACACCAAGTATACATCGAAACTAACGCCGGATTAGGTTCTAGCTTTCCCGACACCCAGTATATCCAAGCCGGAGCCAAGATCGTGCCGACAGCCGCCGCCGCGTGGGATCGAGAAATGGTTGTCAAAGTCAAAGAACCATTATCTACCGAATACTTACATCTCCAAAAAAACCAAATTCTCTTCACCTATCTCCACCTTGCCGCCAATCGCACCCTCACCGAGCAGCTCATCGATACTGGAGTCAGTGCGATCGCTTATGAGACAGTAGAATTACCAGATGGGAAACTGCCCCTACTCTCCCCCATGAGTATCATTGCGGGAAGATTGTCAATCCAATTTGGCGCGAGATTTCTAGAGAAACAACAGGGCGGTAGTGGTGTTCTCCTTGGTGGCGTACCTGGCGTACAACCTGGACAAGTCACTATTCTTGGTGGCGGCATCGTGGGCACAGAAGCCGCTCGGATGGCGGTAGGGATGGGCGCACAGGTGACGATCTTGGATGTAAATGTCGATCGATTGAGCTATCTTGAAACCATCTTTGGCTCTCGTGTCACTTACCTCTACAGCAATGCATCTAATATCGAAACTGCCGTCCGGAATGCCGATTTAGTCATTGGAGCAGTTTTAATCTTGGGCAAACGTGCGCCGATCCTTGTCTCTAAAGCCTTAGTCGGCGAGATGAAACCAGGTTCCGTCATCATTGATGTCGCAGTCGATCAAGGGGGGTGCATCGAGACGCTCCGCCCCACTTCTCACACCAATCCCGTATATCTTGAATCGGGAGTCGTACATTACGGCGTACCGAATATGCCTGGAGCCGTACCGTGGACGGCAACACAAGCCTTAAATAATAGTACTGCGCCCTATGTAATTAAATTAGCCGATCGAGGATTAGAAGCTCTGACACTCGATCTAAATCTCGCTAAAGGAATGAATATTCGATCGGGTAAAATTACCCATCCGGCTGTTCATGAGGTTTTCCCCGACTTACCATCAATTCAGCCCGAACCAAAGTAGGGGCAATTCATGAATTGTCCCGTTAATTCTTTAAATTGGTATTAGCATTAATATTTTTGATGTGATTTGCTTTAGTTTCGATGAGAGATTCGATTTGACTTGATCAAAATTAATTCATCGATCGCCTGCTCTTCATCTAACTCACAGAGGTGATCGCATCATTAAATATCACACTCGGACGCATCGCTTGATTTGCTTTCTCCCCATTTGGATGATAGTAACCACCAAGATCGATCGAGTGTCCCTGGGATGCATTTAACTCAGCCAAAATCGTCGTTTCATTCTCACTTAATTGTTGTGCTAACTTCGTGAATTTTGCCTTGAGTTCGAGGTTTTGATCCTGCTCTGCCAAAGCCTGCGCCCAATACATTGCTAGATAAAAATGAGTACCACGATTGTCTAATTCATGGACTTTTGCTACTGGAGATTTGCCATTATCTAAATACTTACCATTGGCTCGATCGAGTGTTTCAGCCAAAATCAGTGCGTCTGGATTATTCGTCTTCTGCCCTAAATCTTCCAAAGCTACTGCTAGAGCAAGAAATTCACCCAAGGAATCCCAGCGGAGATGTCCCTCGGTGACAAATTGTTGGACGTGCTTTGGTGCCGAACCGCCTGCGCCTGTCTCGAATAAGCCACCACCAGCGAGGAGCGGGACAATCGACAGCATCTTCGCACTCGTTCCCAGTTCTAGAATCGGGAATAAATCTGTGAGATAATCTCGCAGGACATTCCCCGTGACAGAAATGACATTTTTACCTGCTTTAATTTGTTGGCAAGTAAACCGCATCGCCGCGACTGGGGAGAGAATTTGAATATCTAATCCTGTCGTGTCATGGTGGGGTAGATATTGATTCACCTTCACAATCAGATTGGCATCGTGAGCGCGATGCGCATCCAGCCAGAAGATTGTTGGGCAACCCGTAGCTTTCGCCCGACTCACGGCTAGTTTCACCCAATCCTGAAGGGGCAAATCCTTCGTCTGACACATCCGCCAGATATCGCCTTTTTCAACAGGGTGTGACATTAATGTCTGCTCAGTGGCATTGACAACGCGCACCACACCATCAGCCGGAATTTCAAAGGTTTTATCGTGAGAACCATATTCCTCGGCTTTCTGCGCCATTAAGCCCACGTTAGCGACATTTCCCATTGTCGTGACATCAAATGCGCCATGCTCCTGACAGAACTTGATACATTCCTGATAGATTGTTGCATAACAGCGATCGGGAATCATCGCCTTCATATCGTGCGCTTGTCCATCCACGCCCCACATCTTGCCAGAGGTGCGAATCGCTGCCGCCATCGACGCATCGATAATCACATCGCTAGGAACGTGGAGATTAGTAATTCCTTTGTCAGAATTTACCATCGCTAGCTGTGGGCGGCTGGTATAAGTAGCTTGTAAGTCAGATTCGATCGAGATTCGTTCTTCATCTGGCAAGGATTGAATCTTGGCATAGACATCACCAATCCCGTTATTTGGATTCACTCCCAATCGATCGAAAGTATCGGCATATTTAGCAAAGACATCGCGATAATAAACGGTGACGGCGTGTCCGAATAAGATTGGATCGGAGATTTTCATCATCGTCGCCTTGACGTGGAGCGACAGTAGAATATTTTCGGATTTTGCTGCATTGATTTCTCGATCGTAAAATGCCCGCAACGCCTTGACGCTCATTACACTTGCATCGATGACTTCTCCCGCTACAACTGCTGTCTTCTCCTTCAGCACTGTGATCGAGCCATCTGCTGCTACTAGCTCGATCTTCACTTGTCCCGCTTCAGCTACTACTACCGACTGTTCGCTCCCATAAAAATCGCCACTCTCCATCTGAGCGACATGAGTCTTAGAATCAGCCGTCCAGGCACCGACTCGGTGCGGGTGCTTTTGGGCGTATTTTTTCACCGCTGATGCTACCCGCCTGTCGGAATTTCCCTCGCGCAATACTGGATTTACCGCACTTCCCAAAATCTTGGCATACCGGGATTTAATCGCTACTTCCGCTTCATTCTGCGGTTGGGCAGGATAATCGGGAAGATCGTACCCCTGCGCCTGCAATTCCTTAATTGCGGCAATTAATTGGGGTGTCGAAGCACTGATATTTGGCAGCTTGATAATGTTTGCTTCTGGTGTTTTTGCCAATTCGCCTAGGATCGCTAGATCATCAGGTTGCTGTTGCGCTGCTGTCAAACGATCAGCGAAAGCAGCAATAATCCGCCCCGCCAGGGAAATATCACTAGTCTCGATCGATACATTAGCAGCTTTGGTAAATGCTTGGACGATCGGTAAAAATGAGTAAGTTGCCAAAGCCGGAGCTTCATCGGTAAAGGTGTAGACGATTTTCGAGGGTTGGGTTGTCATAGATCTTCCTTAGATGTGTGGCTTTGGCAATGATTGATGGTTCCAAACCATCATTTTGACATCTCTGGGGAATTTGGTGGTAGCGAAGTTGGCGAAATGGGTAATCTAAAATGTGGGACATTCGGGTAGATAATGAGCAAGCATCAGCTAATCTAGTCAACTTCTATCATTTATCGCCATTCCATTTTAGAAAATAGATATACTTTATGCAGAAAAAGCGGACATACACTACTGATAATTCTACATTTGCATCAAATCCTGGAAATGTAACTTTCGATCCATTGTTTTATTATACAAAATCTTATCCGATGGATGGAGTAGCTCTATTTCTTTTGATCATTGTTTCTATTTCTCTTCCCAATTCTTTTCTATTCCTTATATTTCTTTCAATTCCTTTTATTTTCCTTTTGAAACGGAAGTAAGAGCATTTTAAATTTGGTGATTCAAATCCGGGGGTGGTCATTAAGACTAATCCAACATTAGTCGCAGTCATGACTGATTTAAGGAAAAGAAATGAAAGCTATCCGGTTGTAAAAATTATTAAGGTTCCGCTTAGAAATGTAAAAATAGGTACTAAGGTTGGAACAGTTGCTTTGTACGAAGGAACAGTAGAAAATATTCCTTATTGGTCTGATTTTGACCCAATTGTTGTCAATTGTGCTACACGAAATTCAGCGAAAATTGAAGCTGCAATGGCAAGTTATAGAACCCATTTGGGATCTATTCAGGCAGCTAGACGCTTGAGCATGAGTCGAATAAAACATAGGTTGAGTTTAGCAGTGGCATGGTCAAGAGTTCGTTCAAAGTTTTTGACCAGACTCTTGCAACGTTCCATCCAAGC
>JANYIT010000308.1 GCA_025358725.1 Chamaesiphon sp. GL140_3_metabinner_129_sub | reverse complement strand
GAGGAGGCGTTGCAGAAGTAGAAGTTCTTGAGAGATGTTTCTTGGTTGAGTCGATCGATTCCCATATTTTGGGGTGTTAAACTCGAACCATAGGAATTACCTTCTGGACAGTAACAAAAATGTTCATTAGTAGTAGGACTGCCAGTAATTTTGAATACTAAATAGCTGCGGAAATTGGGAATATAATCTCGTTCGATTACGTCGAGAATTGATTCTAAAATCTCGGCTTTCTTCTGGCGATAGGCTTTAGGATCGGGTTGTTTAAGATTATTAAAATACTCATAGTTAGCTACTGTCAGGAACTCGATAATCTGACAATCAGGCGGACAATCACCGCCCGCATCGGTTAAGAGAGTAGGTGTAGTAATCGCAAAACTGGGATTGGTATAATCATGGTCGTTATACATCCGATCGAACGCCACATTCAAATCAAGATCGCCGCTATGGAATGTATTTGACTTCCCAAATCCATAATTGCGTAAATCAATGCCCTGGACGACACAATAAGCCATGAAATTGGATGGCGAATAGTCATAATTTAACTTGCGTTGGATCGAAGCCGAGAATTTTTCGATGCCAATTTTAGTAGCAGCACGTTTGGGATCGATGTTGCAGATGACTGTATCAGCTAAATATTCGTGAGTTTCATGAGTAAGTAGATCGATTGCTTTTGCTCCCGTTACAGTCTTACCGACGATCGAGAAATCTGTAACTTCATGATTGAGCAACACCTCACCCCCAGCAGTAGTAATTACCTCAACCAGAGCATTAATTACGCGATCGAAATGCTGAGTTGGATAAAAAGCACCCTCCTGATAGCCTGTAAATAGAATTACCCAGGCATAGAAAGAAAGTCGATCTGGTGGCAATAGGAAATCTGGCCATTGCAAAGCGAGTAAAGTCTGAGCAGCTTGGGGTAGTTGGAATTTATCAAAGGCATCTTGGAGCGTGCTCTTGAGGTATGTGAGCGCACGATAGACTTCGCCCAGATGTCGTAATATTTCTAGCGGTTGAATCGGTGGTGATAGATATCGTAATCCAGCTCGAACTGCCTGAATTTCGGTCACAAACTGCTGACAATTTTCGGCAGATTCAGGAAAAAGTGTTGCTAATCGCCGTGTTAATTCGGTATTATCGCTTGGAATATCGAGCTTATAATTGGGCATTCGCATTCGATCGAATCCATCGGAATCGAAGCGATTGAAAGTAATTGTGCGATCCAAATCGAGATTTTTTAAAACTCGATTTACGGTATGTCCTTCACCACAATCCCAGACATAATGCAACTGAGCATTAAAAGTATATTTTTTTGCCATTGTAAAGCTATGCCCAAACCCACCTGGATGTTCGTGAGCTTCTAGCACCCGGACTGATTTACCAGCCTTAGCCATCAGTGCGCCAAAGACTAATGCTGATAAACCACTGCCAACAATCAAATAGTCTGTTTTCATGTTTTTCCTCGATGATGATTTCGAGATCTCAATTGATTCAACAAATCGAATCAGTTACGTTTGGCTCTGGTGCCATTGAGACATCAACCGAATAGCCCAGATACTCAATATGGCTGCGAAGATTGCGCCCAGCCACGATCCCCAGATCGGGAAAGTAATAGTTCCAAATTGAACTGGTAAATTAGTCACCAATCGAGCCAGATGCAAGAGTGCAACTAATGCAAAAATAGTAGCCGAAATTAGCAGATATTTCTGTTCGCGCATGACTAAATACTCCTGTTTATAAGTTGGAAAATATTAATTCGATCGCTTGTTAAACAGCTTTTTCTGCTGGCGCAGTTACCACAGGTGGTTGATCCGCAGCAGCAAGCGGTACTTTGACCAAATTTGGCAAAGCAGGAGTAGTTTTCAGCATGGTTAAGGTGAGTAAACCCGACACCATTTCTGCTTTCACCTGTTCTCGTTTAATTGCTGCGGGCAGAGGAATGACCCGCTTAAACTGACCATAATGAAATTCAGAGCGAAAAATGCCTTTCTCTTCGGTCTTGCTTTCTTCTTGATGTTCGCCAGACAAGAAAACTGCATTTTCACTAACTTGAATATCCAATTCCTCTGGTTTGATACCTGGTAACTGGGCTTTCAATAGCAGTTCTGTCTCGGTTTCTTGTAGTTCGATCGCGGGAGTCCAAGGGGTTTCTCCAGCTTTAGCCAGTATGCCTAAATGTGGTTGTTCATGGGCAATATCATCGAACAATCTGTCCATTTGCTGCCGTAGATTATTAAATTCTTTAATGAGTGACATACCGATTACGCTCTTTGTCAATACTAGATTTATTGTCGTGGATAGCAGATCGATGCTATTCATACCTTTACAGTAGATCGATAAGTTGAGGAACTTGTGAAGAAAACTAAATGTTACTGATTTTCGACGAGGGCACTTCCATTTCCTTCGCAGTTAGTCAATCCGC
This sequence comes from Chamaesiphon sp. GL140_3_metabinner_129_sub, assembly GCA_025358725.1. Lineage (GTDB taxonomy): Bacteria > Cyanobacteriota > Cyanobacteriia > Cyanobacteriales > Chamaesiphonaceae > Chamaesiphon. The sequence goes on along the minus strand of JANYIT010000308.1, from coordinate 349 downwards.
CCTTCCAAAGCTGACGGATCTGTGTCACGATCGAGTTAGTAGTATTTAGCAGATGAGCCGATGAGAATTCTGGTAGTTGAGGACGATCCTGGGATTGCGTTTCTGCTGGAGACTCTGTTGGTGAGCAATAAATATGTTGTCGATGTAGCGACAGATGGACAAGCAGGCTTGGATCTGAGCGCAGCCTATGAATATGATGCAGTTGTGCTGGATGTCACTCTACCCAAGAAAGATGGGATCAGTGTCTGTAAAGAGATTCGGGCTAGTGACAATACCGTACCAATTTTACTCCTAACTAGCTTGGATTCCCCCGCAGATCGCACTAGAGGACTCGATGCTTGGGCTGATG
>JANYIT010000231.1 GCA_025358725.1 Chamaesiphon sp. GL140_3_metabinner_129_sub | reverse complement strand
GATCGAATTGTCCCAACCGCTCTTTCAAGGCACTTATTCCCGCTTTTGGATCGTCGAATAAAGCTTTGAGATCGCGCTGAATGCCTTCTGGATTTAGCTCTTCCTTCTTGGTGTCGCGCAAGTAAGTTTCGACCTTTGTTCGCAGATCCGCAGCCGCTTTTTGGAGGTCTGGCGATTGACTTTCGGATTCAGTCGTGTGAGTCGAATTGACTACTTCCGATCGCACTTCTTCCAGATAGTTGGATAAATTCTGGATACTTTCCGGCTTGAGATCGTCGCGCAGGGATAGAGTTTCGACAAAGTATTGGCGATCGAGATGCTCTAATTCTTGCCCAATAGCGGCGGGATCTGCTTGTGGATCGTAAACAACATCCTTAAATTCTTTCTTCACTGCGGTTTGATTCAATTCCCAAGCAGGTGAGAACAACAGATAGTTTTCGAGATCTGCCCGAATCACACTAAAAGGTTTAGTTTTGGTGTCAGATTCATGTGCTTCAGGACGATCTGAACCGCCTAATACAGAAGCTTTCAGCTTATTAATCTGACCAGAAACCTTCTCGACATCTAGATCGGAAAGATCGGTATTTTGCACTACTTTACTCAAGAGCGCGCTCAAGCCAAATTGGAGAGCCTGACTCGTAAAGCTACCGCCATTACCATCTTTGAGGTCAATCCCTTTGACTAATTGCTGAACTTTGCCAGCCAATTCATCAGAGTTTAGATCTTCTGGTGTCGCCGACTTGAGCAACTCGCGAAGCTGACTGGGGACATCTTTTTGACCGCCTTCTTTACCAACTAATTGTTTCCAAGTAGTTTCCAGCTTATCAGCAATTTGGTTGATATCTTTTTTAGAAAAATCCGTCCGACTACTCACCAAGTCAACGAAACTTTGACGATCGATCTTACCCAATAAATCGCTATTGGCAATGTCTTTAAGATCCGATTCTTTCAGCAGCTTTTCAAACTGAGAGCCGATTTTATCGACATCTAAATTGGGTAGCTGTAAATTACTTAAAGAACTTTTCAGCGTTTTCTGAATACTGTTAGCATCCAACCCAGAAGTTAACTCGCGGCGAACAGCAGCAGTAATTTCTTCTGCTGTAGATACCACCTGATTTTTAGCCGCATTTGCGCCTAATGCCGTCGTGGCGGTACCCATTATCCCCTGAAGACCAGAACTAGCAGTATTAACAATCGAACCAATCAAGGAACCAACCGCATTCGCACCAAGTAAAACAACCAGTGAAAAATAGGCAGACCAAATCGTCACGCCAACGATCGCACCGACAAATACACTAGTTGTTAGACTGAGTTTTACTGCCAAAAAGCAAGCAGCAGCTAAAGAAATTGTCATCGTTACTAGTGCGCCGATGCCAATTTTGGTTTCAATTCCCCGCACTGTATCCATCAAACCATCAGAGTCATCGCCTGACTCTGGCACAACACCTGGAGAAGCAATTAGGGCAACCGACAGGTTTGTTAATAATAATTGAAACGCGATCGCCATTAATAATCCTGACAGCAACGCTACCAAAAACTGAGTGCTGGAAAAATTCTCGACAATGGCTCCGCCTAACTCTGAGTTAAACTGTGCCAGGTGTAATAACTGACCGCTGGAACCTGGGATAAAATCTAAATATGGAAGCATTTTATTTTCTCCATTAATAATCGTGTTGTCAGCCGTTCTAGCAATCTTCGATTATCTTCGATCGGAACTCGGTATAAAGTTACACCTGTCTACAATCTCGATCTCAGAGCGGCTCTGTGAAAGTTGGGCTAATTACTAGCATGGCAAACCGATCAAAAAATAACTTCTGTCTAAAGGTATATCCTGGGATTTATGCTCTGCTTTAATATGGATGCATAAAACTAAGCATCAGCAAATTATTTTGCTGATGCTTAGTTAGTTTCCCCTCTAACCCCTGACACTATTTGAATATGTTCAAACCCATAATCTTGTTGTTTATCTCTAATATCTTCATGACTTTTGCTTGGTATGGTCATCTCAAGGATCTCAAGAATTCACCATTATGGATGGCGATCTTGGTGAGTTGGTCGATCGCTTTTTTTGAATACTGTTTTCAGGTGCCAGGTAATCGGATTGGTTCACAATATTTTAGCCTCGCACAGCTAAAGGTATTGCAAGAAATTATTACGATGATGGTATTTGCAGGTTTTAGTGTAGCTTATATGCAAGTACCCATTACTCGCAACTATGTGTTTGCGGCAATGCTGTTGGCTGGTGCCGCTTATCTGATTTTTACCGACAAACCATAATTTAGCCAAAAGATTAGATCAAATTTTTGATTTTAACAAATATTCTGGATACACTTGTATATTTAATAGGCTTAAATATTAAATTTAGCTAGTACTCTATTTTAAAAAGAAATATATCTTATCAGATCGACGATCAATCTGTCCAAAGATAGCAGTCCAACATTTCTAGGGTTAAATCAAGCAAGTTAGACTATTCATATTATCGCAAACTAATTTACACATCACTTCTATCTAAAGGTAGATCTATGTTAGTGGGTAGTCGATTGATTTCAGATTGATAAAATCTCCATTTGGGCATAAATCGATCCATTAAGGATGTAAACCGATGGTTGTGGCTTGGCTCTAGCAGGTGAACCAGCTCGTGAACGACAACATATTCTAGACACTCGACTGGCTTTTTGGCTAGTTCCAAATTGAAACGAATCGTTTTTAATGTAGGGGTACAGCTTCCCCATTTAGTTTTCATTTTTCTGACAGTGAAACTGGCGACATCCACGCCCATCAAAGGTTCCCATTTAGCAATGAGCGGTGGAATAGCTGTCTCGATTTGATGGCGATAAAACTCATATACAACAGTGCATTTTTTGGCTATAGTTGCCCCTGGGCGAACTTGGAGTAATATTCGATCGTGTTGAATTTCGAGATATGGTGGTGCGTCGATTTCGATGAGGTTGAGGAGATAGCGTTTACCCCAGAGATAGTGACTTTCTCGATCGACATATTCCCGTGGTGTTTCTCTTGCTTGATTCCGAAGTTTTTGCTGTTGGTGTCTAATCCAATCTAGTTTGGAAATTGCAAAGACGCGAATAGTATCTAGATTCATTCGGATGGGTGCGGAAATTCGGACGTTACCCATCGGGGGATAGACGCTGAGGTGAACATTTTTGATATTTTTCCTAACTACGTTGATCGCGATTTCGCCTAGATCGATCGTGTTAATTGTTTGTGTTCTCATAGATTGCACCCATTAAAATAAGTCTTAATATTCTAGTGATGTTTAGATCCCCGACTTCTTGAAGAAGTCGGGGATCTGCTTTGCGCTGTGTAACTAATTTAATACTATCGTTGCTGCCTCATCAATGTCATCAAGAATTTCATACAGTGCTGCTTTAATTATTTGCTCTTTAGCCTTAGTTCCGCGCCAATCATCCGATCGAACACTCTTAATCTTCGTGTCAATCTCGATCGCCAATTCTAATACTCCATGTCGGTTGCCTACTTCAGCTACAATACCCTGAGTGGGAGTAGATTTGTTCAATAGATTGTTGTAGAGTGCGAGTCTACCTGGGGTATTTAGTTGAACTGGAGTATCATCGGATTTACCCGCCATCACTTGTTTGGATAGTGCGGCAACTTGTTTGAGATAGTCTTCATATTCGATCGCGTTTTCTACTTTTTTAAATAAGTCTTTATAATCAACGATATCCGCTACATCGTTGATTATATGCCTGTGCTTCTTTGATGCCAAAATATTGGTGTACACGGGGGAGTTTCTTGCTGCCACCATCGAAGAGGATAAAGTTATAAATTAGGTCGATAATTCGCTGCTTGTTGCAGAGTTTAAGCAGGTATTTATCGATCTTGTAGCGTGTGTTCTCTTGCTCGTCTTCCTTGTAACTGCTAAACTCAACCTTTGTTTTATTCGACTCATGCTCAAGCGTTTGCCTGCCTGAATAGATCCCAAATGGGTTCTATTCAGGCAGGGCTGATCTATTGGAAAAAGAATAATACTGAAACCTAACTACTTCGTTTAACTTCAATTGATATTTGACCGCCTTGGTGGCGCGCTTCGCGTTCGAGGCTTAACGACATAAAAGGGCTAAAGCTATTTTTCTCTGGTGGATGGATCAGCCCTGCCCTTAAAAAGATGGGTTAGGGGGAATCTCCGTATTTCCAAACATCCTCTAAGGGTTAATTGCGCCTGTAAATAGACCGAGGAGCAATAAAGTTAGCGGCAGTAAAACTAGAATGCCACTCATCGTTGTGCCCACAGACGGTGTGATATTTGGGGGTGTTAGTTCGGAGATTTGGGGAGTTGTTTTCACGATCTGAATAGTTTTGAGGAAGTTGGACTTCCTTATCTTCGATCGATAGCTCACAATTTACGTCAGCCTATCGAAAGATTGTCAATCCAAATATAGTCTGCCAAAATGAATATTTATGAGAACAGTCGATCGATCACAGGTTCAAAGGCTTCATTAGTGAGCGAAAGTGCCGACTTACAGCTAGTTAATGCAGGTGAAGTAACCATTAGACCTAAATCGATCTGCGACTCCGTGACTATCCCGCCTCGAAAAAATTAAGATTGTCAGTTTTGGTTCCAAGTCCGTTCTAACTGCTCGATTAATTTAGTCCGTTGTGTATCCTGTCGATCGGATCGCAAGACTGCAAATACTAACGCGGTTGGCAACCCAAAATACATGATTCCAAGCAAGAGGTTTGATACTTGCTCTAGCTGCTCGGTGGTAATTATTTCTGGTACCCAGCTTCCCGCTGTAGGGGTATGCGTCTGCTCCACAGGCTTGGACATGTTCGAGGCTTGATCGATATTACACATCAATCCCTGGGTATCTTGGATGCAGGTTAGATGTTGCACTTGAGAATTCTGACTAGCGGAAACAGTCGGCTGCATTGCTGTGGCAGAAACAATTAGTCCTCCAGCAAGCATTAGCCCCAATAAAATCGGAGTCAATCGTTGAATGGTGATCATGAGAATGTTTGATGAAAATTTCTGTATCTAACAATACTATTGTATCGAAAATCATTGAAATTATCAAATATTTTGCAGGTATATTTTTTTAAGTAAAAATGCAATTTTTGCATTTTATTAATGCTATTTGTAAATTAATTAACTTGGATTGTTACTGACGGTACATTTATCTAAATCAATAAATTCTATAAGTAAATATACTGTTGACCGATTGATATCAATCGTCGAAAAAATTCGATGTTGAAACATGTAATCGATCTGTCTGTATCTAAAAAAAACCTTACTGCGGATTGATTGATGCCAATAGCAGCAAGGTTAGTAATTTAATTTTCTAAAGGTATTTTAGTATGTTCCGAGGGTTATTGTCATTTCGAGGTCAATATCGGATCTTGAACTTTGCTTGGTTCGCATTTTTCCTGACATTTGTCGTGTGGTTCAATTACGCTCCATTTACTACAGTCATTCGCGAGGATTTACATTTGACAGTCGCTCAATCGAGAACGATTAGTTTGTGTAATTTGGCGTTGACGATTCCAGCGCGGATCATTATTGGGATGCTACTCGATAGATTCGGCCCACGTTTGACATTTTCATCCATCTTAGTTTATGCAGCTTTGCCATGTTGGGCATTTGCCAGTGCTCAAAACTTCAATCAGCTAGTCCTGAGCCGTTTGGCAATGGGTATCGTCGGTGCGGGCTTTGTGGTCGGAATTCGATTGGTAGGCGAATGGTTCGAGTCACCAGAGATTGGGCTGGCACAAGGGATTTATGGCGGTTGGGGCAATTTTGGCTCATTCGCAGCAGAAGCATTTCTACCGATGATTGCACTGACAACTTCATTTCTGTATGCCGGACATGAAAACTGGCGATTGGCGATCGCTTTTTCTGGGGTTGTATCGCTGGCGTTTGGTGTCTTGTTCTACCTGAATGTGCAAAACACCCCGCCGGGAAAAGCATATCAGCGTCCCGCGCGTAATGGTGGCATGGAGGTTACCTCAAGTGCCAGCTTTTGGGCATTAACTTTGACTAATATTCCACTATTGGGTGCGCTAGGTTTGATTGCATGGCGGTTACAGTTGGTAAAATTCTTGGCACCCACTACCATGTATGGAATTTGGGCATTTTTGGTAGGATTATTTTTCCTTCAGACTTATCAAGCCTTTAAAGTCAATCGCGAAGTCGTGTTAGGTCAAAAAACTTATCCAGGCGGAGATCGTTATCAGATCAGTCAAGTTTTTGTATTGGAACTCGCCTATGCGGTGAGTTTTGGCTCGGAATTAGCGGTTGTTTCGATGCTACCAGAATATTTTGAACATACGTTTAATCTCAGTCATCAAATTGCTGGTCCCGTTGCGGCAACTTATCCATTGATGAATTTGATTTCGCGCCCAGCAGGTGGTTTGATCTCTGACAAAATTGGGAGCCGAAAATGGACACTGACATTCACGATTGGGGGTGTTGGTTTAGGCTATATGATTATGAGTCAAATTAATCCAGGATTGGGATTACCATTCTCTGTTGTTCTGACGATGTTTTGTGCCTTCTTCGTGTTTGCAGGTGCGGGTGCCACCTTTGGGATTGCACCCCTGATCAAACGGCGGGTGACGGGACAGATTGCCGGAAACATTGGTGCCTATGGCAGTGTGGGATCGGTACTATATGCAACGACTTATAGCTTGTTGCCTCAGACTGTGGAAGGAAACCATACTTTTTTCCAAGTGTTGGGGATGGCGGGTATTGTCGTCGCATTTCTGTGTGCATTTTTGCTCAAAGAACCGAAAGTTTCACAGGAAGATTTGGAAGCTGCTGCGATGGCTGCACATTAAGCAATAAAGATTAGATTCGGATCCTCAATTACCTTCTCAAGTGCAAGATTGCAAGTTATTTAATTCACGATCCTAATTTCTACACTGACTTAGATCTGGAGAGTACATTTTGACATCCACAACACAGCTTCATGATTCATCCTTGCCCATCAATGACTCTACTAAACCGCGCGAGTTGAATTATGCCCAAACAATGTTTTGTGCGACTCTGATTGGCATTATGGGCGGACTCGTTGCCACAATTTACTATTACGGGATCGAAGCGTGTCTGCATTTGGTGTGGCACACACTTCCCGAATGGATTGAGCCGTTGTTGCCAACTGGAGTTGCTCCCGCCGATTATGTTTGGGTTGTGACCACAATTGGCGGTTTTTGTGTCGGCTTGACCTTACATTTTATGGGGTTGCCCGGTGAAGTCTCGATGGTAGTCGATAAAATTCACGATCCTGGTCGGATTGAAATCAAACAAACGCCCGCGATGATTGTAGCCTCTTTGTTTTCGATTACTGCGGGTGGTAGTGCTGGCCCTGAAGCACCATTGGTACAGATTATCGGTAGTTTTGGCAGTTGGCTGGGGCAGAAGCTGAAGTTAACACTGGTAGATTTACGAGTGCTGACATTTTGCGGCATGAGTGCGGCATTGGGTGCGTTCTTTGGTGCACCTTTGGGGGGAGCTTTATTTGCGCTCGAACTACCACATCGGCGGGGGTTGGAATACTATGAGGCTCTGATTCCAGCGGTGTTGTCGGCAATTCTCAGTTTCTTTGTGTTTCGCCTTAATACTGGACTGACGATCGGTGGCATGTATCGCTTCCCCGCAGTCCCCGCGCTAACACTGACCGATTTAGGACAAGGGGCGGTACTGGGGGTGGTGGGTGCAGCAACTGCACTGCTATTTGTGTTGATTTTTCGCGTAGTTGGCTACTTGACTCAGTTGATCGAACATCAGACGATCTCGCTGGCAACTTTGGGCGGTTTATCGATCGGGTTAATTGCTACTGTATTTCCCCAAACGCTGTTTTTTGGCGAGCAAGAAATCCAAACTGTATTTGATACGGGCGCAGGGTTGGGAGTTGCGATGTTGTTAGCAATTGGCGTTGCCAAGATGTTGGCGATTAGCTGTACATTACACAGTGGATTTCGCGGCGGATTTATTTTTCCATTGTTCTATATTGGTGCGGCAATTGGTCTAGCAATCTCGCTGGGATTTCCCCAGATTCACCCCACGATTGCGATGGTTTGTATGATGGCGGCAGTGAATGTGGCGATTACCAAAACACCGATTAGCACCACAGTGATTCTCAGCGTGCTGTCAGATTCAGCAATTGTCCCGGTGATTATCATTGCTAGTTTGGTGAGTTTTCTGTTGACGACAGAACTATCACTGATCAAAACACAGCGTGCTCGAACATTTAAAGACTCACAGTAGTAAGCGTAGATCTGAGGGTACCCATGAAGTACACAACTAACCTGTAGGGGTGCCCTTGATGGGTACCCACGGGGTGTGGCTGTGAGCAGAGGAATAGGGTGTCTGACAAACACCCCAATGCCGCAACATGATTTTTTGATCACTCTTAATAAATACCTCTTCTGGTAGAAGACAGTAGCGGATGAAAGATTTAATAATAATTAGCAATACTACTATGACTGAAGCATCTAGAAGCTTCTAGACGCTTCTCGCTGATTTAACTTAAATAACTTAGTGCGGCAGTTACAGATCACACATCTAAATTTAGGAGTCCTGTCATGCGAATTGCTCAGATTGCACCTTTGTGGGAGCGCGTTCCCCCTCCAGCCTATGGGGGCATTGAATTAATCGTCGGTTTATTAACTGACGAACTAGTCAAGCGCGGACATGACGTAACTTTATTTGCTTCGGGTGACTCGATTACTCTAGCCAAATTGTCCTCAGTCCATCCTCAAGCACTCCGATTAGATCCGAGTATCAAAGAGTGCGGGATCTACGAAATGCTCCAATTAGCGCAGGTTTACGAACGAGCTGGAGAATTCGATCTGATCCATTCTCATATGGGTTGTGCAGTTCTCCCTTATACCAAGCTCACTAAAACACCAACAGTACATACCCTGCACGGTATTTTTACAGCCGATAATCAAAAGATGTTTAGTTATGCCAAAGCCCAACCCTATGTAAGTATCTCCGATGCTCAACGGGAGCCAGAACTGGGATTAAACTGTGTGGCGACAGTCTACAATAGCATCGATATCGATAGTCATAAATTTTTCCCCACCCCTGATGCTCCAGCTTATCTCGCCTTTTTAGGGCGAATATCGCCAGAAAAAGGCCCCAAACAGGCGATCGAAATTGCTAAAGCGGCAGGTATCCCCCTGAAAATGGCGGGTAAAGTCGATCCGGTGGATGTCGAGTTCTTCGATCGCGAAATTAAGCCGCTGATCGATGGCGAATTCATCCAATTTCTAGGCGAAGCCGATCATCAGATGAAGAATAACCTCATGGGACGGGCGATCGCCACTTTATTTCCGATTACCTGGCGCGAACCGTTCGGACTAGTAACGATCGAATCAATGGCTGCGGGTACACCAGTGATCGCGATGGGTTTAGGCGCGGTGCCGGAAATAGTCTCCCACGGACACAGCGGCTTTATCTGCCACACCATCGCCGAATGTATCGCCGCCGTCGGTCAAATTCCCACGCTGTCGCGCTCGGCTTGTCGGCACTATGTCGCAGATCGCTTTGGGATCGACACGATGACTTCTGGCTATGAAGCTGTCTATCGCCAAGTGATGGCTGAGAAATTCTCCCGTAACGGCCACCTAAAAATAGCGACAGCAGCCTAGATCCGATTTCCACAATTCCCACACTGATATGCAACAACTTGGCATAAATAACGCTGCTGGAGATCTGACTGTGATTGTCCCTGGTGAAAACCTGTGTCAGGAAATCACATCGCTGCTAGAGGAATCCTCTGACTTAATTGCACATGTCACAATCGGCGGTAGAGTGTAGCTATGGAGAGTTTTAAGACAGTAAATCAGCAACGGGATCGATCAGTAGCGACTGTTAGTTGTCAAAAATTGTTGGATCGAATCCCCCACCTAGCTTGGTTAATGACCGATCTCGGGGAAATGATCGCGGTAAATCAGCAATGGTGCGATTATTTCGGACGGCGTTCTTCCGCGCAGGAACGACCCTGGATCTTTACCGAAATTTTGCATGAGGAGGAACGGGACTCATTTTTGTGTTGCTGGCAGGAAGCTGGGAGCTTGCAAACAGCCTTAGAAATCAAAATTCAACTTAGAAGTATCCAAGGGAATTGGGAGTGGCTGCAGCTCAAATTAGACCCCGATTGCGATCGACTGGGGCAGACGACTTGGATCGGCACGGCGATGCGGTTGGGGGGAGAAGCGGCAATTCCCGCTGCTCCTTCAGCGCGGCTGTCCCAACGCCAACAATCGACCCAATTCCTGGAAGCTTTGCTTATCAATGCTTCTGATGGAATTGTCGCCTGTGATGCCGATGGACATTTAGTGTTATTTAATCTCGCGGCACAGCGGTTCCACGGGTTGCCCCCCGAACCAATGGAGCCAGAAGGTTGGGCTGAATATTACGATCTGTACGATCGAGATGGTATCAGGAATTTAACCAAGTCAGAAGTGCCCCTGTTCCGCGCGCTCCAAGGGGAAGCAGTCGTCAGTCAGGAAATGATGATTAAATCTAAACAGGGTGGAAATCGATCGGTCCTAGCCAATAGCACAGCGATTTACAGCCCGACTGGTGAAAAAATGGGGGCGGTAGTGCTCATGAAGGATATTACTGCCTACAAACAAGCAGAAATCGAACGGCTCCGTGTCCAGCTCTACAATGAACGTCTGTCGATCGCCATGCGAGTAGGTAAGGCTGGAGCTTGGACTTGGGATTTATATACCCACAAGACATTCTGGACACCAGAATTTGAAGTTCTGTTTGATTATGAACCTGGGAGTACGGAGCAAGTACACAGTGAATGGCTCGATCGCGTGCATCCCGACGATCGCGATCGCGTAGAAATTACTTTGCAGCAAGCAATTGACGGCATACTGACCGAATATCACTGTGAATATCGGATCGTGTTGCGAAATGGACAAACCCGCTGGATTGATGTGATCGGCGAATTACACCCTGACGAACAGGGGCAACCCAGATCGATGTCCGGCTTGGTCTATGATATTACCGAACGAAAACAAGCGGAGATCGATCTCCATGCTAGTGAAGAACTGTTTCGCCATACCTTTGAATACACATCTATCGGCTTTGCACATGTCGCCCTTGATGGTACTTGGTTGCGAGTAAATCAGAAATTATGTGAAATTGTTGGTTATAACAGAGCAGAACTATTAGCAACTACCTTCCAGATCATTACTGAACCCGCAGATCTACCTGAAGATCTCACTTTGGTAGCCCAATTAGTCAATGGTGAGATTAGTGAATATACTCTGGAAAAACGCTATGTTCACAAACAAGGACATTGTATATGGGTGAATCTGACTGTCGCTCTGGTGAGATCGATCGCTACCGATGGGCAAATGGGCGCGCCCCAATATTTTCTCTCCGCCATCACAGACATTACCGAGCGCAAAGAATTAGAACTACTCAACCAAAACCAAACTGCCGATCTGCAACGACTGAATAATTTGCTAATGCTGGCACAACAAAAGTTACAGGAACAAAATCAGGAACTTGATCGATTTGTATCAATCGCCGCTCACGATCTCAAAGCTCCATTAAGAGCGATCGCCAATTTATCAGAATGGATCGAAGAAGATCTCCAAGCACAAATCCCAGGGGAAAATCGACAACTGCAATTATTGCGCCAACGGGTAAAACGGATGGATGCCCTCATTGATGGACTGTTGCGCTATTCACGAGTAGGCAAGGAGGAATTAGCTACCGAAACCGTTGATGTCGCTGAAGTATTAGCAGAGACGATCGATTTTGTATCACCACCCGCAGGTTTCAAGATCGAAATTGCGACGACCATGCCAATTTTGAACACCAACCGATTATTATTAACTCAGGTTTTCGCCAACTTAATTAATAATGCGATCAAACACCATCATCGCGTCGATGGTCGGATCGAAATTACTGCTGAGGATTTAGGCGATCGCGATCTATTCTCGATTGCTGATGATGGCCCGGGTATTCCTGACGGCGAAAGTCAAGAGCGAATTTTTGAGATCTTTCAAACTCTCTACCCATCAACAGACTCGACCGAAAATACTGGAATCGGTTTAGCCCTAGTCAAAAAGATCGTCGAGGGTGAAGGTGGCAAAATTTGGTTGGACAACGAACACATTCAAGGATGCCGATTCTGTTTCACCTGGCTCAAGATAGCAACTAGATTTTGTTCGGAGATCTAAATCTCCCACACCCCTTGAAAAAGGGGGGCTAAGATTGGAGTCTTAGTCCCCTTTTTAAAGAGGGATTTAGGGAGATTCACACCAACTTCGCCACCCCTAATTAATGTTTGAAAAATCTCGATTATTAACTTGTTGGTCGCGGCTGTCACTCTCTTATCGGGGAGCAGCAATCGTGACCATTCCCGCCCTGTGTTTGCTGGCGACATTGGGTACTTGGTTGTGGTCGAGAGCAGAGGGATTGCAGATCAGAGCGAAGATCGATCTCCGACAGGAGCGGATTACCAGCACGAGAGAGCTAATTGTCGTCATGCTCAATGTCGAAACTGGGGTGCGCGGCTATCTAGTTTCCGGCGATCGAGACTTTTTAGAACCCTATCAAACAGCTAAAACAAGTCTACCAATTGCCCTATCAAATCTACAGAAATCGATTAGTCACGATCGCCAAAGGTTAGCTCAACTAGCATTAATTCGATCGCGCATTCAATCGATCCAACAACTGATGGGTCAGTTGCAAACCGTCTACTCAGCCCCAGCGCAATCGCCACTACTCAGGCAAGGTAAACAGGAAATGGATGCCCTCCGCCGAGAAATTAACGCCGCTCAAACGATCGAACAAGTAGCTCTCAATCGAGAGCGTAACGATCTGAGCAATCTCCAATCCTTGATTCAATCCCTACAACAACTATTTACCGTTGCTGGCGTGCTATCTACTGTGGGGGGGATTTATCTATTTCAGTTGTTAGAACGAGAATTGCGACAGCGAGAAGCCCAAATCCAAACCCGCGATAGTTTGATCGATACCCTCACTACCGATATTATCGATGGGATTCTGATTTTAGATCGATCGGGTCAAATTGAAACTGTCAATCCAGCCCTGATTGAGATGTTAGGTTACACTGCCGTCGATTTATTAGAATGTCCGCTGATGCGGCTGCTCGTCACCCCCACCACCTCGCAATCCCAACCCCTCCCAGAGCTGATCGCTTGGCTCAAACAGCAGCCAAAATTGGGGCGAATTTGGCAGATCAACGCCTACCGTCGGGATGGGACTAGTTTCCCAATCGAACTTTCCCTCAGTGAAATTCATCAAGAACATCAAACGATTGCGATTGTCAGGGATGTGTCCGAACAAGCCAATTTGATGAAACAGCTCCAAACCCACCTTACCGCCCTCGAACAACTCAACATCACCCTGCTCCGCACCAACTTTAACCTCGAAAACCGCAATCAAGAATTAGCCGAATTTGCCTACGCTACTGCCCACGATCTCAAAACCCCACTCCGAGGAATTGCTACCCTCTCCGAGTGGATTGAAGAAGAAGTTAGACCCTACTCATCAGCACAACTCGATCGCTATATCCAACTCCTGCGCCAACGAACCTATCGCCTCAACAATCTGATCGATGGACTGTGGGAATACTCCAATTTGGGCCAAACTCCCGTCACTCCAGAACCAGTCGAACTTGCCACCTTCTTGCAGGAAATTAAAACCAATCTCGTCCTTCCAGCCAACTTCAAGATCGAGGTGCATCCCACCGATCTCTGTCTGACTACTTGTAAATCTCACCTCCGCAAAGTTATTGAAGAGTTGCTGGAAAACGCGCTCAAACATCATGATGCGCTAAAAGTAACCGAACACGATCTCGTTAATGCAGTCTCCCAGGACAACCATCGCGGGAAGATTGGGATCTGCGTGGAGTCAGATGGAGAACAGATCGAATTTGTGATTACTGATGATGGCCCAGGGATCGCTCCAGAATACCACCAGCGAGTTTTTCGCCTATTTGAGACCCTCCAACCTCGTGATGTCCAGGAAAATACAGGCATCGGACTGGCGATCGCCAAGAAACTCGTCGAACGAGTTGGTGGTAGAATTTGGTTGGAAAAACCAGCCTCAGGTCAAGGCTTATCAGTGTACTTTACCTGGCCACAATTTCCCCCACTTTGAGACTAGACTTCCTGCGAAAGTTAGGGGATAAAGGATAGGGGATCGGGAATAGGAGGGATTTATATTTTTACTTTTGCTGGAGAGTAGACTTTCCCGGATCTGAAGCCAGGGATTTTGGCTCGTTTTCCGATAAAATTTTAGACATTGGGATAAACCTTCCTTTTGATAGATGGATAATCGCCTCAAAGTCATACAATAGGGTCATGTAGTTCCACAACTAAAGCAGGCATACTAGAGCTAACACATCTCGATCGATATCTAGTTAGGCAATTATGTACAAACTCATGACGACAGCTACCCGATCTCCTGAAATGACCACCCCTCAGCAACTAAGTATTCTCCTCGTCGAAGATGATGAAGTAGACGTGATGAACGTTCAACGCGCTCTAAAAAAGAACGGTGTCACGTCGTCGCTGTATCGGGCAGCCAATGGCATCGAAGCTCTAGCTATGCTCCGCACCAATAGCCAAATTGCCAAACAGAACAACAACAGGTTGTTAATCCTGCTCGATTTAAATATGCCTAAAATGGGCGGCCTAGAATTTCTCCAGGAATTACGCGCCGATCCCACTTTGAGCAATTTGCCCGTAGTTGTCTTGACTACATCGATGCAGAATAGCGATCTAGCTGCTGCTTATGAATATAATGTCGCTGGATATATCATCAAACCGATTACCTTTAGCAGCTTTGTCGAAACGATCGATGTCTTAAATCGCTATTGGTCAATGTCTGAGATGCCATCACCATCATAGGGGATAGAGAATAGGGGGTAGGGAATAGAGGCCATTTTTAATGAAAATAGCACTAAAAATGATAATCTTTTCACTTTTGCAGGAGGTCGCTTGAAGACTCTAATCTCAGCCACAGAGGCATCGCCAGAACTATCGATGGACAAAATATTTAAAGTGCTAGTCATCGATGATGATGTTGTTGATCGGATGACATTAATTCGTGCTTTTAAGGGTGTAGACTTACAGGTAGAATTGTTAGAAGCAATTGACTGTGCTAGCGCAATTTCAATGGTGAATTACCATCAGTTTGATTGTATCTTTGTAGACTATCGATTACCCGATGGAAATGGGATCGAACTGCTGCAACAACTGCGCCAACAAGGGATTCGTGTCCCGATTGTCAGTCTGACTGGACAAAGTGACGATCGAGTAGCAGTAGATCTGATGAAAGCGGGTGCATCGGACTATTTATCCAAATCTCAAGTATCTCCAGCCCAAGTACGCCAAGTCTTTCAGAATGTGATGCGAGTATATTATGCTGAAGTAGCCGCAGAACTTGCCAACCATCAACGGGAAGAACTATTAGCCCAAAAAGAAGAATTTATCTCGCGGATGACTCATGATCTCCAAACACCCCTAGTCGCTGCTAATCGGATGTTGGATCTGCTCTGTGATGAGATTTTTGGTGAGCTGCCCAACCAAGTAAAATCCAGTCTCCAGACGATCGGACGGAGTAATGAAGATCTACTCCAAATGGTCCGAAATATTGTCGAAGCTTATACCTATGATGCTGATGCCAAACAGTTTAGTTTTATCCCGATCAATCCGATCCAAATTGTTGAAGAAGTAGTTAGAGAACTTACACCAATTGCGGCAACTAAACGTCTTGAACTTAGTGCAAATATTATCGATCGAGATCGCCCCGATGCTAATTTTCAGATCGTCGGCGATCGGTTAGAATTAAAACGGTTAATTACTAATTTAGTCGGTAATAGTCTCAAGTTTACCGATATTGGCAACATCTCGATTGTGCTCACTCCTGCCACTTCAGATCGCCCTTGCGTAACCATTGCTGTTGGTGACACGGGTAGCGGCATTCCTGCCAGCAACTTAGCTCATTTATTCGAGCGGTTTCGGCGCGGCAATCACAAACGATCTAATAGTGGGCTGGGTTTATATTTGTGCAAACAAATTGCCGAAGCTCATGGGGGCAAGATTTCCGTCACATCAAAATCCGGTGAAGGTAGTACCTTTTCGATCGAGTTACCTGCTACTTTTGTTGGTTTGGACTCAGCCTTAATATTACCTGTCTAAAAAATGACGGTACAACTTTAACACCAATCTTGCCCATCATTTAGATACCTGAATTCTCAAGATTATTCTCAATTTAGATCAAATAAGTTCGATCGATCTCATTCTGTTAGCCAATTAATCAGCAGTTCGGGTAACTCTTTTCGCTTTCGAGTAGCTGGATCTATGACGATATGTTTAGTTGTCACAGTAGCCAATACTGTTTGCTCATCACTAGCTAATATTTGATATTTGATCTCAAATTTACAACTATCGATCGAGTGTGGAGTAAGTGCAATAATTACTCGATCTCCACAAAACAATGGTCTAAAAAAATCAGCCGACACATGAGTAATTGGCACGGCAAATTCAGAATTATCTACAAATAATTTTAGATCGATACCTGACTTAATTAATGAAGCTTCATAGGCAATATGACAGATCGAAATAATGTTAGCAAAATATACAACTCCCGCCGCATCAGTATCTCGAAACTGAATTGTATATTCATAGTTAAAAGACATAGTATTTTCTTCAATATTTTCAATACTATTTAACGTCAGTTCGAGTCAAGAGTTGCCTGGAGACTAAAGTCTCGGCTAGTGATGCAAAGTCCGCCTACGCGGACTAATATGTCAGTCCGCGTAGGCGGACTTTGCATCACTAGCACCGATTTAAATCGAGTGCAGTACTTGAACGAAGCAAATATCCTTAAACCGAACTCACGTTATTTAGAGTTTAACTATTCAACTCCCAACTCCCAACTCCCAACTAGATCAACAATAATGGTTGACACTGGCTCAACGCCCGCGCTAATTGCTCCATTTTAACAGGCTTAGTTACATAGTCATGCATTCCAGCCGCTAGACAGTTTTGTTTATCACCTTCTAGCGCATTTGCTGTCATGGCAATAATTGTTGGACAGCGATGTTCGGGAAATTCGGTTAAAATCCGGCGAGTAGCTTCCATCCCATCCATTTTTGGCATTTGCAAATCCATTAAAATCACATCATAAGTATTTTGCTGTAATAGTTCGAGGACTTCCAAACCATTCATGGCAATATCCGCTTGATAGCCCATGCGTTTTAACATATGAATGGCAACTTTCTGATTGATCATATTATCTTCAGCTAGCAAAATTCGCAAGGGAAATGTGGCTTGATAAAGATCGTAGTTCGATGATTTTGATTTTGAAATTGCCAGCGATTGTGCAGAATCTTTACCCAAAATATGGGTAAGCACATCTTGAAGTTGAAATTGTTTGATTGGTTTATTTAAGGTAGCTGCAAAATCGACTTGAGATGCCTCAATTTCAGCACGACTGATACTGAGTGAACTGAGCATTACTAATGGTAACTTTTGATATTCAGGAAACTCACGAATTTTTTGAGCGAGTGTCAAGCCATTCATTTCTGGCATCTGCATGTCCAAAATTGCGAGATCAAAATGACCGCGTAAATTGAGTAATTTGAGAGCTTCAGTTCCCGATTCAGTAGCATGAGCTAACATCCCCCAAGATTGTGCTTGAAGAGCCAAGATTTTGCGATGGGTATCATTGTCTTCGACAATTAATAATCTCTTTCCTTGTAATTCTTCTGGCTTATATTGCTCTTTTTGACAAGCTTGGGGCGAACCGAGCGCTGCTTTGACAACAATTGTAAAAAAGAAATTTGATCCACCCTCACCATTACTTTCGACCCACATTCTACCATTCATCAATTCGGTCAGTCGTCTACTGATAATCAACCCTAAACCTGTACCTCCATAGTTACGAGTAGTAGAAGAATCAACTTGACTAAAAGCTTTAAATAATCGATCGATCTTATCTTGAGGAATCCCAATTCCCGTATCTTTGACGACAAATCTTACCTCATAACTAGGATCATCAGTAGTAAGTACTGAATCTTCATTACCAAGACTAATTTTTCTAGCGGTTACACCCACAACCACCTCACCAGAGTTGGTAAATTTCAAGCCATTACCAATCAGATTGACTAAGATCTGCCGAATGCGGGTAACATCACCGTACAACCAATTGGGAGTATTTTTGTAGATGAGATAAGCAAGCTCTAAGTTTTTTTCAGCAGCTTTGGGTGCGAGTAAATCGAGCGTTTCTTCGATACAATCGCGGATATCAAAAGGTTGAGAGTCTAGTTCCAATTTGCCCGATTCAATTTTGGAGAAATCGAGAATATCATTAATTAGGGTCAGGAGTGCATCGCCACTGTGCCGAATCGTACTGACAAACTCATATTGTTGGGGGGTAAGTTCAGTATCCAGCAAAAATCCCGTCATCCCAATTACCCCATTCATCGGTGTGCGGATTTCGTGACTCATTGCGGCTAAAAAAGAACTTTTAGCTTTATTTGCTGATTCTGCTACTTTTCTGGATTGTTCGAGCAGATGATTTTGGTGCTGAAGTTCTGCGGATTTTTGGCGGAGGGCTAGATTGGAGGCTTCGAGTTCTCGATGTAGATGGGATTGATTGAGGACTCGCTTGACTCGTTGGCGCAATACTGACCAATGAATCGGTTTGGTAATATAATCAGCAGCACCAACAGCATAAGCTCGATCGAGTGATGCCGTATCATCTAATCCGGTAATCATCAATACAGGTGTCAAATCGCCGCCAGGTAGCTGTTGGAGCTGCTCACAACATTCAAATCCATCCATCCCTGGCATCACACCATCCATCAGTACCAAGTCTGGTTGGATCTGTTGATAAATCACGATCGCTTCTTCCCCATTCCGGGCAATCATCACCTGATAACCATCTTGCCGGATTTTTTCACACAAGATCGATCGCACCAAATCATCATCATCGACGATCAGAATCAGCGGCGGGGAATGGGGAATTTGACCGATTGTCATGATGGTTTCCGAACTATAAATTTATTAATTAATCGGCTACTTCTCTATTGCTTATTTATCCCAAAAATCAAGTACAAACTGACATATATGTCTAAATCATCTGCCCGATGCGATCGAGGATCGGCTTTACTAATGCACCAACATCTCGAAATATTTCCGAACTTGTTGCTCGATCGCGGTTAACTGACAACGCTTCTGTGGTACCATCCAGAGTTATCTGTGACTAATTCAGACGTAACTTCGATCTGCTATCCAGATTAACCGCTATGCGATCTGAGCGCGCAGCGCAAGCTATGCCAAGATTACCATCCTGTATCCGATCCTTCGATCCTTCGACTGTAACTTCATGCAATTATTGCGAGATTCCCTCCGCCGAACTAAGATTGTTGCTACCATCGGTCCAGCAACTAGTAGCCCTGAAGTCCTAAAACAACTAATTCAAGCTGGAGCAACGACTCTCCGCCTCAATTTTTCCCACGGTACTCATGATGATCATTTGGCAAATATTCGCCTGATTAGGCAAATATCCTTTGAACTCAATCAGCCCGTAGGTATCTTACAGGATTTACAAGGCCCAAAAATTCGGTTGGGTAAATTTGCCGATGGCTCGATCGTCCTCAAAAATGGCGATCCGTTCACATTGACAAGTAAAATCATCCCAGGGACGCAGACGATTAGTTCGGTGACTTACGATACCCTCGCGGAGGAAGTTCCGGTTGGTTCGACGATCCTGCTCGATGATGGTAAGGTCGAGATGATCGTCACTGGGGTCGATCGAGAGACCAGTGAATTGCACTGTAAAGTAGTAGTTGGTGGGCCATTATCCAACAATAAGGGTGTCAACTTCCCTGGAGTTTATCTGTCGATCAAAGCTCTGACTGACAAGGATCGTGTAGATTTGATGTTCGGGCTAGATCAAGGCGTAGATTGGGTTGCGCTGAGCTTCGTCCGCAATCCCGCCGATATTCTCGAAATCAAAGAACTGATCGCCAATGCCGGGAAAGAAGTCCCCGTGATTGCTAAAATCGAGAAGCACGAAGCGATCGAGCAAATGGAAGAGATCCTCGCGCTCTGCGATGGAGTGATGGTAGCACGCGGCGACTTAGGCGTAGAAATGCCCGCCGAACAAGTCCCTAGAATTCAGAAACAATTAATCGCCACCGCCAACCGGATGGGGATTCCGATTATTACCGCTACCCAAATGTTGGATAGTATGGTGAATAACCCCCGTGGTACTCGTGCTGAGATTTCCGACGTTGCCAATGCGATTTTGGACGGTACCGACGCGGTAATGCTCTCCAACGAAACTGCTGTCGGTAATTATCCGATTGAAGCTGTCGAAACGATGGCGAGAATCGCCCTCGAAACTGAGAAAGAAGAACTTTCACGCCGCTGGGAAGACAAAAAGCGATCGATTCCCAATGCCATCAGTGAAGCCGTCGGCAATATCGCCGAACAACTCGGAGCCGCCGCCATCATCCCCTTCACCAAAACTGGAGCTACCGCCCGCAGCGTTTCCAAGTTCCGCCCATCCAAGCCGATTCTCGCAGTTACACCCCATGTAGACGTAGCGCGGAGACTCCAGCTCGTTTGGGGCGTTCAACCGATGCTCCTGCTCGATTTAGCCAACGTCAATGATAACTTCCAAGCCGCCATTAATATGGCGCGGACGACTAATCTCCTCCAAGAAGGCGATTTAGTCGTCATTACCTCTGGTACCCAAGGGGTAGCTGGTTCTACGGATCTAGTCAAAGTCGAAGTTGTTACGGCAATCCTCGGACAAGGGATCGGCATCGGACATGGTTTGGTGACAGGAGTTGCCCACATTGCCCGCACGCCAAAGGATATCGCCCATTTCAATAAAGGCGATATCCTGATTACCAAGACGACTAATGCCGAGTATCTAGACGCGATTCGCAAAGCTAGCGCGATTGTCGTCGAAGATGAGGGTTTAACCTGTCATGCAGCGGTGTTAGGCTTACGATTGGATATTCCGGTCATCGTTGGGGTCAAGGATGCTACTGGCAGTATTCGCAGCGGTACCGTAATTACGCTCGATGTCCAACGCGGGTTGATCTATTCTGGCGCAATTAGTTTTAATTAAGATTAACTTGCGATCGCCCCAGATCCCCGACTTCTTCAAGAAGTCGGGGATCTTTTGTTGCTAGCTGCGATGAGATCGGCAGCCTTAGCTTAAAAATAATTTGTTCCAACGTTCAAGATAACCTGTCTGGTACTCAAACATATCGAAACTATGTTTTTGCCATTGAAGTAGAACCATTTACTGTAATTGATTCTTAGATGTAGCGACCTGCAATAGTAATCACTCAGGACTGCAATCATCGCAAAAATGAGACCGAATTAACTGCAACTATAAATGCAGTTGAGACCGAATTAAGTGCAACTGAGACCGAATTATTTGCAACCAGCCCGCAATACTAAATTTGAGACCGAATTAACTGCAACTATAAATTGGTGCGGTTAGCAGTAAAGAAAACGTCCGTTTTCGTTACTCATGTCAGGCAAATTAACCCACAATGGTAAATCGTCATTGTACAGGGCAATAAACTCAGTAATTCTATCAAA
>JANYIT010000223.1 GCA_025358725.1 Chamaesiphon sp. GL140_3_metabinner_129_sub | reverse complement strand
GGCAAATTCTCACGCGGTTGATAAGGCAGAAATAAACAATTGGTCAAACCCAGCTCGGCTGCACGCTGTTGGAATTGCTTGCGCTTGTCGCCACTACCAATGAACACAAATCGGATCGGAGTGTGTTGGAGTAGAATAATCGCATTAAATAGGGTGTCCATATCATGACAGCGACCCATATTACCTGAGTACATCACTGTGAATGGTTCAACTAGCCCATGTTCATGGGCAAACCAGTTATCTTGCTTGCGCATCGGCACAATCTGATCTGCGTCAACCCAGTTTGGGATCACCACAATTTTGTCTTCGAGGCCTGATTGTTTGGCGACGATCCGATCTTTCATGGTCTCGCTCAAGACAATAATCGCCGCCGCCTGTTTCCAAGTCAAACGATTGAAATGATCCCACAACTTGCCAATCCAATGTTTTCGGCCGATCACATCTAGCTCGATGGCGATATCTGGATACAAGTCATAGAGCAAACAAACATAGCGAATTTTGCAAACACGGCTGAGGAGATAGCCCAGCAACGGCAAAAATGGTGGTGCAGTAGTCAGCAATACTAGCTCTCGACTATTGGCGTGCCGGAGCAGGTGGAGGGCTGTCCGCACAAAAAAGATCGCTCCAGCAACTGCTTTTCCTCGAATTCGTTGGGGCCAGAAGCGTGCGGATTCAGATCGACGAATACTCAGAGATTCATGAATCTCTGTCCGGGGCGAATCATCTCGATCGAATGCATAAGAAGGCTGACTAGTGAACACCTCAACATAGCCGCAACCTTTGAGGTTGTGGGCTAGTTCTTCAATTAATTGACCAGTCGCCGCATAATCTGGCGGAAAAAACTGATTAATAATCTTGAGTTTAATCGAGGGATTAATCTTCAGAGGTATGGCAGCAGTGGATTCCTGGGTAGTTTCAGGATGGTTTTTTGGAGGAATAATAGAATTGGTCTCGGGATGTTGGATTGTGCTAGGGAAAGGCATATCACTAACTTGTGGGGAGGAATGCTTAATAAATAAAGCCATTATTTTTCGTTAGTCTTGTTGCACGGCAAAGCAGAAAGGAAGTATCAATAGACGAAGTTATGTCCTGCTCGACCGTAGAATATGAATCATAAAGTTTCCAGAATATTTGCTTATATGGTACCCACATTATTCAGCCACATCGCTACAACTCTGAAAATTTACTGCTTACTCTTGTGCTTCAAAAATCAGAGTAATTATTTCAATTTATGGCTGTGAGTAGCGAAATCTGATTTGATGCTTATTACTTGTGTTACGTTATCGACGATTATAGCATATCTTACTACAGTGACAGCTTCAATGTCGGAAATTCTGATTTAAACATCTTTGTCCTAAACATTTGTGTTCGGGCAAGTAGTGTTAGTTACTTAAGTCATTTGAGTTTTCAAAAAATAGGTAGGCTAATTTTACAAATCAAAAATGTGAGCTTTAATACAATACTCTTACTGAGAAAAGAGGATCGAGAGATACAGAAGTTTGACGTGTTTAAAGAATACAATAGCTTGATATAGTATTGTCAACAAATACTATTCACCAGATCTAAATCCAATTTTGTTAGGTGAGAATTAATACTTTTTTGGTAAATTAGGGGAATTCGAGATGCGGTTAGACAGATACACGGTGGGTACTTATTCACCTGGAGCAACCTTTTGGCAGCAAGTTGCTTGGTACTATCTTGGTTCACCATTGGTGAGTAGTTACTGGATTGTAGATTCTAGCTTCAAGTGTTGGGTGCTACGTTGTTTTGGGGCGAAAATGGGGGAAGGCGTGCGCATCAAGCCAGGTTTGAAGGTGAAATTCCCGTGGCGGTTTGTAGTTGGAGATTTTGTCTGGCTAGGTGAAAATTGCTGGATTGATAATGTCGCTTTGGTAACGATCGAGAGTCATACTTGTCTATCTCAAGATGTCTATCTCTGTACGGGGAATCATGATTGGAGTAGCTCGTCTTTTCAATTGAAAGATACCCCAATTCATATCGGGGAGAGTTGCTGGATTGCGGCTCGATCGTCGATCGGACCAGGTGTCACCGTCGGGCGTGGTGCAGTATTATGTTTGGGCAGTATCGCAGGTCGATCGTTAGCACCGATGATGATTTATGCTGGAAATCCGGCACAGCCAATTAAAGAACGACACATAACTGATTGATCTCGATTGTGTGGGTTAAATTTAGCTTGATGATTAAGTATCTTTACGCTCGATGCTCATCTAATTTGGCTCGCACTGCTTGGATATCTTGCCACATCAACCACTTAGGTTTACCCACATCTGGCGCAGGGTTTCTCAACAAGTATGCTGGATGAAAAATCGGCATACACCATCTTCCTTCCCATTCAATCCAGGTACCACGAATTTTGGTAATCCCGTCTTTTTTGCCAGTAATTGCGCGTACTGCTGTTGCCCCAGTCAACAAAATAATTTTGGGATTTACTAACCGAATTTGCTCTAATAAATAGGGTTTACAAGCAGCAACTTCGGCGGGAGTGGGGACGCGATTTTCCGGTGGGCGACACCGAACAACATTGCAGATGTAGATATCTTGCTCGATCGATAGTTTAACCGCCGCGAGAATTTTTTCGAGCAGTTGTCCCGATCGACCGACAAATGGTAGCCCCTGTTCGTCTTCATTTTGCCCTGGTCCTTCCCCAATAATCAAGATTGGTGCTTGTTCATTACCTCTACCTACAACTGCATTAGTACGAGTCTTGCCCAATTCACACCGATGACAAACCTGACAATGGGTCGCAAGTTGGCTGATACTGCTATATGTACCTGGTGGAATCGGAATACTATTAATTGTGGGAATTAGATCGAAATTACCTGCTAGAGTAGATGCTGAATCTGAACTAGCTACTGTTTGACCGAAAATATTTAATTGAGATTCTGAAGACATTTGTATTTAATTGAAAGTTAAAAGTTGAAAGTTATTTGGATAATATTTTTTGACGATCGAGCATTTCCCATGCCAACTTAGCTGCCCCTGTCATGCCTGCTTGATTGCCTAATTGTGCCTCAATTAACTGAAATCCTGGGCGGGAAGTCGCCATCACCCGCCTATCGATTTCGCGTTTGGCTGCGGGTAGAAAATACTTGGCACTAGCACTAATTCCGCCGCCAATAATTGCGACTTCTGGAGTGAGAATATAAATAATACTGGTTAAACCAATGCCTAAATTTTGACCGTAATTTCCCCAAAATTCTAGCGCAAATCGATCTCCTGCTGCTGCTAATCTGCCTAGCTCTTCTGGTTCTTTTCCTGTCAGCCGCCGAATTGCTTGCCCTGAGAGAAACTGCTCTAGTGAGCCATTATTACCACTTTTACAAGGATGTCCAGTGGGATCTAGCGTAATCAAACCTAGTTCGCCAGCACTCCCCGCATGTCCCGTCAACAATGCTCCATTGAGAAATACCGCGCCACCAACACCAGTACCTAAAGTTAGTAAGATCGAATTGCGGTAGTTTCGTCCGGCACCCAGCCAATTTTCACCCAGTCCCGCACAGTTACCATCATTGCCGACAATCGTGGGAATACCTGTTCGAGCTTGAATCAATGTCGCTACGGGTATATCAATCCAACCAGGCAAATTAATGGCAATTTTTGCCACCCGTCCGGCTGCATCTGCTGGGCCTGGTGTGCCGACACCGATCGCGCTAATATTAACCATCCCTGGTGCTAGTTTCTCGATCGCATAAATCATCATGTCGATCGTTTCATCAGGATATGCTGGTTGTGGTGTCGGCACTGTCAACGATTGAAGGCAAGTTCCATCTTCAGTAAATCGCCCTAATTTAATCGCTGTACCACCAAGATCGATCCCGATTACTTCTGTCATGAGTTAAATGTGCAGCTAAGTTGGATAGTTAAGTAATGGTTAATGGGTAATGGTTAATGGTTAATGGGTGATGATACTCCCATCTCCCATCTCCCATCTCCCATCTCCCATCTCCCATCTCCCATCTCCCATCTCCCATCTCCCATCTCCTACCTTCCTCTCTCCCTCGGATTAATCAACTCACTTAAACCTTCGCCCAATAGTGATAAACCCGTTACCATCAATGTCAAAGCTAACCCTGGAAATAAAGTCGTCCACCAAATCCCCGTTGAAAGTGCTGGTAAAGCTTGTTTGAGATCGTGTCCCCATTCCGCTATTTCATCAGGTAAACCCAATCCGAGAAAACCCAATCCACCCAACACTAAAATTGCATCAGCAGCATTGAGCGTAAATAGCACGGGGACGCTTTGCACCACATTGGCAAACAGATATTTTGTCAACACATGACGAGTAGATGCGCCTAAAGCCTGCGCCGCTTCGACAAACATTTGGGTTTTCAAACTAGCTGTCTGATTTCGTACCACTCGAAAGTACTGGGGAATGTAAGAAATACTCAACGCGATCGCGGCATTAAAGACACCTTTACCCACGATAAACGCTAACGTCACCGATAATAATAATCCTGGCAACGTGTAAATCGTATCCATCAAGAACAACAAGACTCGATCGAGATTGCCGCCCAAATAACCGCTGACCATGCCCAAGGGTACGCCGATTAGCAAACTCATCAAAGTTGCGAGAATGACTACTTGTAGAGCCGCCTGTGTGCCAAAGAGTGTCCGCGAGAAGACATCATATCCCTCTCGACTAGTCCCAAACCAATGCTGCCAAGAAGGAGCCTGATTAATTGGGTTGTAAGGTGGCATGGAGCTACCTAATAGATCTTGAGGATCTTGGAGCAAACCAAGTGCCTGTAATAGTGGTGCAAATAAGGCGATCGCAATAAAGCTTAGCGTAATGATTAATCCCAATCCGAGTAATTGGGTGGAAAGCTGGTTGCGGCGTTGGCGAAAAAGTTGCTTGACAGATCCAAGGGAAATTTTACTGACAGCCATGAGAAAGTTTGCGGCGATCGGTGAATGGTTCACCTACTATAAATCAATCAGTCCGCTAAAGTTCAATTTGGGATCGATTCTCAGCAGGTATATTAATCGATTTAGTGCGGTATCCCCCACTCAAATAAATGACCAAGATCGATTAATATGCCAACTATTAGACCGCCCCACTTATCACGGTTGACAACTCGTTCAATCTTCCCAGCCAAGCTTAAATTTTATGCAGAATCGGTTCTCCGACAAATTTTCTGGCGATCTATCCGGTAGCGATCTGGGGATCTCTGGTTTTTACAACAAAACTCGAACGGTTGGACAAGGCAATCAATCTTGGGTATTGATGGGTATTCTGGGATTGGGTTTAATCGGCGGAATCGGTTCACGGCTATGTTATTTGCAATTGAGCCAGGGTGCAAAAAATCGCCAAGTTGCCGAAAACAACCGCGTCCGAACCGTTGCCAAGCTTCCCGTTCGCGGTAATATTTACGATCGCAAGGGCAGACTTTTAGCTGGAAATAAGCTATCCCACACAATTTTTGTTTGGCCCCTAGCCACCAAACGCGAAAATTGGCTGACAACTCGTCATCAAATCGCTGAAATTTTAGATTTAGATGAAGCAACTATTCAAGCTAAAGTTGCTAATGTGAGTATGAATTCCACCAATCGGGTGCGGATTGCGCGTGACTTAACCGAGGCTCAGATTACCAGACTTCAGGAATCTGGTGCTGACAAGGAAGGTATCGATGTTGATATCGAATCAGTCCGCTATTATCCCGGCGGGCAACTTGCCGCACACGTCCTCGGCTACACTGGCGAAATGAACGATCGAGAGCTGACAGAACGTCGTTCTCAAGGCTATCGATTGGGTGATGTTACTGGCAAAATGGGGTTAGAATCGACCCTTGAATCTCGATTGCGCGGTGAGTGGGGAGGTACCCAAGTAGAAGTAAATGGAGCAGGTAGATTACAGCAGTTTTTAGGTCAAAAAGTCTCTAAACCAGGACAAGATGTCACTGTCACGATCGATCTTGAGCTGCAAAAGGTCGCTGAAGCAGCTATTGGCAAGAATAAAGCGGCAATTGTGGCAATGGACCCCCGGACTGGTGAGATTTTGGCGATGGCTAGTCGTCCCGCTTTCGATCCAAACGTACTCTCTGGGCGGATTTCTCCAGCGATCTGGAAGCAACTACAAGGACAAGATCACCCCTTTGTCAATCGCGCGCTGCGGCCCTTTCCACCTGCGAGTACTTTCAAAATTGTCACGACTACTGCCGCTTTGGAATCCGGAAAATTCAAGCCCGATACCATTCTCCAAACTTATCCTTCAATCCGAATTGGCGGCTTTACCTTTGCCGATTGGAATCATGCTGGGTTTGGGCCACTGGGCTTTCCAGGTGCCCTAAAATGGAGTAGTGATACTTTCTTCTATCAAGTCGGACAGCGCGTCGGTGGACCGATATTGATTGATTGGACGCGCAAATATGGATACGGCAAAAAAACGGGAATCGAACTACCAGAAGAAGCCAAAGGCTTGGTTGCTGATGATACCTGGAAGCAGCTAAATTATAAGATGCATTGGTCGATCGGTGACACAATTAATATGTCGATCGGTCAAGGTTTTCTCCAAGCTACACCGCTCCAAGTCGCTGGCATGTTTGCGGTTCCTGCTAATGGTGGCTATCATGTGCAACCTCATCTCGTCAAAGATCCGAGTAAGCGAGAATGGCGAGAATCGATGAATCTCAAACCCAGTACAATTGCCACGATCCGTAAGGGTTTACGCGAAGTAGTCGATGGTGGTACTGGTGCGGTGATGAATTCTCAGACAATTCCTCAAGCTGCCGGGAAAAGTGGTACGGCGGAAGCACCACCGGGGCCATCCCATGTGTGGTTTGGCTCCTATGCACCTGCGAATAAACCGGAAATCGTCGTCGTCGCCTTTGGCGAACATACTGGTGGTGGTGGTGGTAAAACGGCTGCACCGATGGTCCTAAAAGTGATGGAAGCTTATTTTAATGGTGGTAAGCCGTTGCCAACAACTAAGGAGAAAGACGGTGAGAAACCAGCACCGAAAAGAACTCGCAATCGCAGGTAATTACAGCGTGGTGGAGTAGGGGCAATTCACCAATTGTCCCTACTCCGCCTTATTCTCACTGGGAGTAGATCTGTTACAATTAATGAAGATATAAATGTTCTTAACCCGATCCATGCAGACTGTTTTGACTGGATCTCGATCGATTCTTACGCCCTAAAATTCATTAAAATTATGCTGTTCAACATCTTTGGTGGTAAAAAATTAACTATTCCTAGTCAGGCAGATGCATTACCTGGCAGAGCTGCAAAAATGGCTCTTCCTGCCACACATTTTGTCAATGGCAATTCGTTCGCGCCACCGTATCCAGCACAGATGGAAAAAGCGATGTTTGGGCTGGGTTGTTTCTGGGGTGCTGAGCGCAAATTCTGGCAGTTGCCAGCAGGTGTCTATCTTACTGCTGTGGGTTACGCCGCTGGAAGCACGCCAAATCCTACGTACCAAGAGGTTTGCAGCGGTGCAACGGGGCATAATGAAGTCGTACTGGTAGTTTTCGATCCTGAACTAATCAGTTATTCGGAATTGCTTAAAGTCTTCTGGGAAAGCCACAATCCTACTCAAGGAATGCGCCAAGGTAACGATGCGGGTACTCAATATCGATCGGGTATCTATTGCTATTCCGATAGTCAACTACAATTAGCTCAAGCTTCCAAAGTTGCTTATCAAGCAGCTCTCACTGGCGCAGGACATCAGGAGATTACGACTGAGATTTTGACAGCTCCAGAGTTTTACTATGCAGAAGCTTATCACCAACAATATCTAGCCAAGAATCCTGGCGGTTATTGTGGTTTGGGCGGTACAAATGTTTGTATGCCAGAAAATTTATCGCTGGCGAATTAGATCAAAGTGGGGAAAATTTAAGTAGGGGGGCTT
>JANYIT010000035.1 GCA_025358725.1 Chamaesiphon sp. GL140_3_metabinner_129_sub | reverse complement strand
TCTCCTGAGTATCCGTGTCTGACGACATCGCTACTTTGACAAGCTGGGCACAGAACAGGTTCTAATACCATTTTTCTTTCTCTCTGCTATATCTTGCTTCTCTGATACTTCTTTCCACAGATTCAGAACATTACCGGAAATTGATTATGGCAATATGGATATTAGATCGATCGTTAAGTTAGTTGAGATTAAAAAACTAGATCATCGGAAGTTTGTGGTGACGGTTAATTTTTATTATGTGCCACTTTAGATCGCTGTAGGTTGGGTAGAGCAAAGCGTTGGCTTAGCCTCGCCTGTATCGTTATAGCTTGCACTCCATCTGCACTCGATATTGATAGAGTACAGGTTTGCCTTTGTCTACTTCGGGACGGTTTTTGTCTGCTGTAGTTGCATCAGCGAATCCTTCCGTAGCAGCTTGCTCCATCAACGTTTTATTTGCTAATGTTGCGGGATCTCCATTGATATATGGTTTCTCATTTTCGAGGAACGGGGAGATCGTGCTACCTGTAATTGGATCCTGACCATCAGGTACTTTATCAAAAGCAACCATGAGTACAATAAATGGTGGTTGTTTGACCTTTGGGCAGGAAATTCCTTTGAGAGGATGATATTGGCGTTGTAATGTCTTTGGCGGATACATCTTGATACCCGGATATTTAGTCAGATACTCTTGCAATCTCGTGTTGGCTGCTTTGGTGTATGCACCATAGCTACTACCACTAGCATTGTTTGGCGACGGGTTTGTAGGTAGGGGGTTTGATGAATTGACAGGTGGTTTCGCGGTTGGTTTTTTTGCGGTTGTAGTCGGAGTATTTGCAGGAGTAATTGGTTGCTGCCCACCCCCGTCATCATCGATGCCTTCTGATTGTTGTGGTGTGGGAGTAGTCGGTGTTTTAGTTATCGGCTGAGTTGTTGGTGTTGGCATTGGCGTTGGCCGAATTGCTTGTTTAGAGGTAATACTTTTTTGGATGGGTAGAGGGCTAAATTTAGGGGTAGGGTTTTTAAAAATATCTGGATCGAATATTGGTGCTGTGGGTTGTTTTTGGGGTATTGCTTGCTGCGCTTTTTTAGCTGATGGTGGTTTGAAAGTTGGTGAGTTGAGGGGAATGCGAATAGGAGAGAACGGAATAGTTTGAGAATTGGTGGAGAGTGGTGGTGTGCGTGGTGGAGCGGCCGATTTGCTACTAGGGGTAATTGGTCTAGTAACAGGGGGTAAAACTTGGGGTGCAGGGGCTTGAGGTGCTTGGGGAATGCGTTGCAGTTCACTCGGCGTTAGTTCTACGACTTTGACGGTACCAGGATCGGCTTTTTTAGCTTCCTTTTCTGGTTGAGTAAACAGGGGTAAACTAGCTCCAATCGTGGCATGTAGCACGATCGATCCGAGAATTGCGATCGCCGTCGGATCGAGTAAAATGTCTAAAAAGCTGTTGCGGGTGGAAGATTGATACATATTAACCGTAAACGCTAACTATTCAGACAGCAGGAGGATTAGTCGATCTAGAACCAAGTCACAATACTATTTCTACAGAGGCGATCGATTCCTCGATACCCATTCTAAACTACATCTAGCGATCGCGAATCACTCTCAATTTTGGATCGGATCGCAGCGAGGTTATTCAATTTTTGTCATAATTGTTTAGATATCCTCACAACCCTGTCACCAATGCTCGGAGCATTAAAGTCTTTTCGACAACACCCCTTGCGCTGGCTCAAGCGTCGCTATTTGCGGTGGGTGGCACTGAGCTACTGGAGCTATCGCTGGATCGCCAGTCGAGGGATTGAGCGACAGTTTGCCCAGGTACAAGTTTGGCGAGTAGCTGCGGGGTTCGATCATGCAGCTTGGTTGGTAGCAATTGAAGATTCTGTCAAACCAGAATACTGGGGCATGATGTAGGCTGAAGCTGGTGTGCCGCTAGATTGAATAGTGAAGTAATGGGTAATGGGTAAATTTACCAATTTCCAACTCGATCTTTTTCATACCTGAATTCAACAACACCAATAATTTAGATTGGTAAATACCTAATCTAAGTGCCGAACAGCTTACGATCGATTATGTCCCAACTTTTCGGTTCCGATTGAGCATCGAAAACCCCTCCATCCTATGACACTCTCCGACTGCATTCCTGTTCCCGATCTATCGATTCTCAAATTACCAGCAGCCTTAACAGCCTTGGCACCGATGCAGGATGTCACAGAGATATATTTTATGAATACCATCGCTGAATATGGCTGCCCTGACTACTTTTTTACTGAATATTTTCGGGTACATGGGGATTCGGGGGTAGATAAACATATCCTGAGATCGATTACTGAAAATATCACCAATCGTCCGGTATTTGCCCAAATGATTGGCGAGAGTATTCCCGATCTGGTGCGGACGGCAAAGTTGTTGAGTCAATACCCCATCGCTGGCATCGATTTGAACATGGGTTGTCCCGCACCGAGGATTTATCGCAAGAATGTGGGGGGTGGATTGTTGCGCGATCCTGATAAGATCGATCGCATCTTGGGAGAATTGCGATCGGCAGTAGCTGGCAATTTGACGGTAAAAATGCGGATTGGCTTTGAGGATACGTCGGAATTTGATCGAGTGTTAAGTCTGATCGATCGACATAATATTGACCTCCTGAGTCTACACGGTCGCACCGTCAAGGAAGCATATCACGGCGCGGTACATTACGATCTGATCGCCCATGCGGTGCAAAGATTGCGCTGTCCGGTGCTGGCGAATGGCAACGTTAGTTCAGCAGCCTCGGCAATGGCAGTGCTATCACAGACGCAAGCAGCAGGCATAATGGTGGGACGCGCAGCCATCCGCAACCCGTGGATTTTCAAGCAGATTCGGGAGGCAGTGGCGGGAGCAGCAGTCTCAGTTGTGACGCTGGCAGAAGTAAGGAACTATATCGATCAATTGTATCGGATGCAGCAAGTCCGAGCTGTGCCAGAAAAATCGCGCGTCAGCCATCTGAAAATGTATCTAAATTATATTGGGCAAGGCGTGGATGCAGCAGGGGTATTTCTGCGGGATATGCGGAAAGCGCAGACAGAAGCGGAACTATTTGGGATTTGCGATCGAGAGTTGCTGAGTCAGCCAGATCGGGCATTTTCGCCAGAGCCATATCAGGGACTTTTTGCACGTCCTAGTTGTGAAGCCTAAAATCTGGAGAAACTTGGGCTTAAATCACCTTTAAATTTCT
This sequence comes from Chamaesiphon sp. GL140_3_metabinner_129_sub, assembly GCA_025358725.1. GTDB lineage: Bacteria > Cyanobacteriota > Cyanobacteriia > Cyanobacteriales > Chamaesiphonaceae > Chamaesiphon. The sequence goes on along the minus strand of JANYIT010000035.1, from coordinate 3,489 downwards.
GAGGATCTAGGTTTCGATCGGGACAATTATTTCCCTCCAGAGGATCTGTCAACACGCAACGATCTACAATGGTTGCTAGCTTCTTAACATGTGGAATTGACGATCGTGGAAAATACGCCTGATTTACCGATTGAGCATCAAAACGTCCCAACTAATCATCAGGGTTTGCACGACTTCTTGTACAGTGCGGCTGACGAACATGCTGTTGAGACTACTCAACCACAGCTAAATTTGGATAGCGATCGAGTTTTACCGCTGACTGACTGGCAATCTCTAACAGAAAATGCCCGTGTAGCAGGGGTATATGCCGTTTTAGACGCTACTAGTCAGACTCAATACGTTGGATACTCCCGCAATGTTTTGACCTCACTCAAGGGGCATCTCGCCGAACATGGTAGTGATGTTTGCACCTACGTGCGAGTACAACCATTCAAGTTTCCCAAGCGGGAAGAAATGGAAAGTTTGCGCGATACCTGGATTGCCGAATTAGATACGATCCCACCTGGAAATACTGGTACAGGTGGGGTCTGGGCAACTACGGTGGGGGAGATTGCTAAAGCGGCAATGTCAGCAGATGAACAAGCTGCATATGAAGAGAAAAAACTCAAACTTCGCCGAGCAATGGCTGATGGTGCATTAAGTCGAGAATTAGATGCCGCCGCTATCACCAATGAACAAAAACGCGAGCAGTTTGCCGCCGCGATGACAGAAGATAATTGGAGCGCGGTGATTAAAGAGCAAACAGCCGAAACCATTTAGCAGCGTTGCTCAATTCAGAAGAGACAATCCCTGAAATTTAGGGTGTTTTACACCCATACTCAACAACGCCCAGCCGAAATCAATAATCGCTTTCCGCCACACAAATCCCCTTACATTTGATGCCGTTGCTAGCTGTACGCAAGCAGTGGGGGCATAGTATCGGCTCATCTTTCACTTCACTAGGTAACTCAGGATTGGTATCGGTTTGAAGCGTCATGAATTGCAGGTGTGAAGGCTAAGTTATCGAGTAGGGGCAATGTCTTGTCTCGCTAAACCGTCAGGAAACAAAGGCGTGCGCGAGCCGCTGTCTTGTCGGTTTTTTATTAGGAGGGAACCTCCGAATAAAACCGCCGCTTCATGAATTGCCTCTACTCTTCGATCGAATCGTAACATATTCGCTAATTTGATTTGGCTCGCTCCTCCAAATAAAGAAACTTCCTCAAGCCTAAAACCTAATCCACATCAGCCGCAATTACTGCTTTGACGGCATCTTTTGCCGTAGTCTGAAACTCGCGCACATTTACCCGATCGAGCAACTTGACAGCTACAATCATTGCTAGAGCTTGCAGACTAAACACAAACCCATAAGCCAAGACAATATTCGGGGAAATTAACTTCCCAAGATCCAACGCCACACCCCCAAACACAGTTGCGAAACCTTTGGCTAAAGCTTGTGACAAACCCCAGGCACCGATAAATGTCCCCGCAGTTTCTGGCACTGTCAGATCCAACATCAGTGTAATTGCCCCTGTTGTCACCAATCCCGAACAGATGCCAAATAACAACAAAGCCAGTTGGAGAAAAACTGGATTGTGAGTAAAACCAGCGACAATCACCCACAGCATTGATGCTGCTACTAGCATACAACCCAATCTTGCCGTTTTTTGCTTACCTAGCTTGGGAATAAACCAAAAACCCGCCGCACTCAAGCCCATCAATGTTCCTGTTCCCCAAAAGGCATTCAGTTTCGCCGTTTCGCCTACGGAGAGTTTGAACACGTCACCACCATAAGTTTCCAGAATTGGATCTTGAATAAATAATCCCAGAGTCATCACCACCAGAAAGGTAAAAAATACCTGAGTTTGACGACTAGCTGTGAGAATAGCCACCGCCCGCCCTAGCGATAAATGCGATCCTGACTGCGTTTTTCCCACCCGATTAGCAAATCGGGAATATTTCTTTTCAACTCCCCAAGTAGCCACTAAAGTTAAAATACAAACGATCGCCGGAATGATTAAAAACAACCGATTAATTTGGGACTGAACCTGCGTAATTGTCGCATCGATCTCTAACGACTTGAGCAATGCCCCGATCGTAATTGCTCCGACAATTGTACCGCCAATTAACATCGACCAATCTACTGCTACCAACCGAGATCGATCGTCTTCATCGGTAATATCTACAAGTAGAGTCGCAAATGGAGTCGAACACATACTCACCGATAAGCCATACAAAGCAAATATAAATCCGAGCAACCCCGCCCAACCATAGGTAGGCAATGTCCAGCCGACAGCCTTGAGACTCGCTCCTAGCTGCCACATCACCTGGACTGCAATAATTGCATTTGTCACCAGCCCAGCCGCCCCTAGCCAAACATAGCCAGTGCGATGATAACCAAATAGTGGTTTGGTATCAGAGAGTTGTCCGAAGATAATTCTTGCTGGAGCTACAAACAGAGTTAGGGCTAAAATTACAGTAGCGATCGTACTAGGTACAGCCAATTCTCTAATTAAAACCCGATTCAGTACCCCAAACACCATCACTGACATCATCCCCAAACCCATCTGAAATAATCCCAGCCGAATCATTGTGGGTAATGTTACTTTTGGGATAGGCTCACTGTGACTATAGTTTCGTTTCATTTCTGGACTGGATAAATCGCCAGTAGTCATAAAATTTACAACGTATTTCGCGGATTCTTTATATATATACCAAAAATCTGTATATATATACCAAAAATCTGTTCGATCGAGTCATGAATACTCGCCGAACAGATTTAATGATTTCAAATATTTTAGACAAGTAGAAATTAAGTGCGGAACCGACGCTTATTCTGTCTATGTCTAGCTATTGCCTTGCGCTTGCGCTTCTCAATCGGAGTTTCAAAGTGTCTGTGCTTCCGCATATCAGGAAAAATCCCCGCTTTGGAGACTTCTCGCTTGAATCGGCGTAGCACTGACTCAATGCCCTCACTTTCACCGGGAATTACTTGAGACATCCTAACCTATCCACAAACTTACTGAACTGAAGCTGAAGGAGTTATTTTCTTTCAACTATTTATTAACCAAAAAGGGACAAACCTAGAGTCTGTCCCTACGACTTGCAGACTGGAACTTTAAGATTCGAGTCTAGTAACGGCGGTTGCCACCACCACCAAAGGAGCCTTTCTCTTCACGAGGTTTAGCTTTGTTTACTTTGAGGTCGCGACCCATCCATTCAGCACCATCGAGAGCTTCGATAGCAGCAGATTCTTCTGCATCTGTTTCCATTTCGACAAAAGCGAAACCGCGTAGACGACCAGTTTCCCGATCGGTTGGCAATTGAACTCGTTTGACTTTACCGTACTCGGCAAAAGTCTGAGTCAGGTCATCCTGCGTAACTTCGTAGGATAAATTGCCGACGTAAATTGACATATCGCTGTCTCCAGAATCCTGTAGGTGTAGAGAGTTAGATTCGGAGAAAAGCTTGTAAAAAGAACCATACAGCCGAAAATAATCTTCATCCAATATA
>JANYIT010000032.1 GCA_025358725.1 Chamaesiphon sp. GL140_3_metabinner_129_sub | reverse complement strand
CAATCTTCCTAACAGCTCTATTTTTTGTGCCCCTGTCGCAACCGATCGTTACTTGTCGTTTCGATCTGAACTGCCCTTTCGCGACACCTACCCGACATTAACCTGTCGCGACACGTCTAACCACTTGACATTTAACATTGCAGCCGGATTCTCTATTGCTGTCTATTATCTCCTTGAATTCTTCCCAGAATTGCTTTCTCTCATTCAAATCTTCTGGAGTTACTTCCTCATCCAGCCATTGGCGCAATACAGCTTGGCTTGACTTGTTTTTTGCTAGTTGTTCAGCGGGGTTTATGTCGAGAGAAGTCTGATATTTTGATTGAGTAAGTGGCTCTAACATAATATTTCACCTTGAATTTGAGTTTTGCTTCAATGTTTCTAAATTATCAATCAATCTCGCAACCTTAACTTTTACCCATTTAGATCCAACCAGGCTGTCAAATCACTAACTTTGGTGAAATCCAAAGCTGCATCATATAAATTTTCTAACTGCTCCAAAGATAACTTCATTACCTTTGCTAGCAAATCTGCCGACACAACACCTACACGTTTGTTTAACAGACGCAGAACGAAATCTTGCCGACCATTAATTTCGCCTCTCTGTTCGCCAATTTGTTCGGCTGCTTGAAGCTTCTCTAAATATAAAGGTGATAACTGCATAATTAACTCCTGCTCTTCTGGTTCGATTGTTTCTCTTGCTTCGAGGATAACTTTCAGATTACCCAGCAAATCTAAAGCATTACTTCGATAGGGATGCTCCGCTGGCAGTGCCGCCACTTCTTGAATTGCTCGTTCCTGCACTTTGCCCTTACCCAATAGTCTAACCCATAGAGTAGTTGGTGTCTTGGGTAATTGATGAATCACAATGATGCCTGTCTTGAGGGTGGGACTCAGCAGATAGACACCTTCACCCCACTTGTCTAGCTCTAATTCAGCACCGAGTCCCTCTAAAATTTGGGCGGATAGGGTGGGTGTCAAAATCCAGAGGTTGGGTAAAACATCATCCCCTGGTTCTGGCTGCGATTGTCTTTTGGCTTCCCTGAGCAGATAGCTGTGCAAATCGTATAGCTTTGACATGCAAGCACGAATTTGCGGCACTTTGACTGAATTGCGAAAGGGTTCAAAGATGACACTACTTTTCGCACATTTTGATAGTATGCCTAATTCCTGAACGGGTGAAAGTTTGGGATCGGGGATAAAATAGACATCGACTTCCCGAACTTCACCACTAATCTTCAGAGAGGTTTGAACTTGTCCTAACGGCGATAGTAATGATTCTAGAAAATCCTTTGCAAATTGGTCATGTGGGAATCGAGTCATAGATTTTTATAGATTGAGTAAAAGTTGTAATCTTTGGGATATTAGTTGTCAAAAAATAGTGATGGAGATACCTTGAAAAATGCTCCTAGTGCTTTAGTATGAGCCTTGCTAATTCTACGCTTGCCATTAAGCACCTCCGAAGCTATTCCTTGAGAACCGAATACTGGTAATAAGTCCTTTTGGTTTAGCCCTCGATCGCGTACCAATTCAGTTAAAATCTCTAAAGGAGTAGCAGATTTAAGTTGATAATGCCGATCTTCAAAGCTTTCAATCAAATTCACTAATAGTCTAAGCAACCGCTCTTGTGCTGGGGATATTGCATCACCTAACCGCATCAGTTTAGTAACTTCTGCTAAGTAAAACTCATTCTCTTCTTCTGTTTCAATAACTTTGGGTTGTATTGCTGCCAACAATTGGGCATATTCTCGATCTAATATAGCAGCTTTCATTTCCATAGATCCTTATTGTAATCTGCATGGGTTAAGATATCTCGGACAAAAATAGTGCCGCTACGATAGTTGATTTCACCTATCAATCGATAGTGATTTCCTTTGATATTGAAAACCGTATAAATACCAACTAGATCGGCAGAAGGGTATGCGTCCCTAAGTTCTACTAAGTTTTGCCACTCGGCTACTTTGGCGATTCGATACCAAGTATCTAGCGCAGTTTCTGAGTCTGCATGAACCGCCACAAACTCAAGCAATCTTTTCCGGCTGATGATGTGCATTTGCTTGAGAATACCCTAATGCAAACAGTATATCTCTTTTTGAGATTTAATGCTAAGTGCGATTTTTAGCCTTACTATATTTAGAATAGGCGTGAAACTAGTTCTACGCCGAAGTCTTGAGATTGATACCCAATACCTGAGTATAAGCTCCCCGTGCTTGCGTCACACCGATCGTTCTATCCGCCGCTTCAATCATCGGGCGACGCAGGCTCACTACTAAAAACTGGGCTTGATTGGCTTGCTTGCGAATCATCTTCGACAAGCGTTCCACATTCGCCCCATCCAGAAACATATCTACCTCGTCGAAGGCATAGAACGGCGATGGGCGATAGCGTTGGAGGGCGAAGATAAAACTTAGAGCTGTCAGGGATTTCTCGCCCCCAGACATCGAGGAGAGCCGCTGTACGGGTTTACCTTTGGGATGGGCGACGAGATTTAAGCCGCCAGCGAAGGGATTGGCGGCATCTTCTAATTGGAGGAAGCCGTCGCCGTCAGAGAGTTCGGCGAAGATATCTTGGAAGTTGAGGTTGACGGCATCAAAGGCTTCGCTGAAGGCTTGGAACCGCAGGGTGGTGAAGTTTTCGATCCGCAGCAGGAGTTCCATGCTTTCGGCCTCCAATGTACCGAGTTTGTCGCTGAGTTCCTGGAGGCGGTTGTTGGTTTCTTCGTAGGCTTCGAGGGCGAGCATGTTGACGGGTTCCATTCCTTCCATCCGTTTTTGGAGCAGGCGGATTTGGGATTGGAGGGAGGCGAGATATTCGTCGGTTTGGGATTCGGGTGGGAGTTCTGGCAGTTCGGCGGGGAGTTCGGTGCGTTGGGTGGCGATTTGGATGATGAGGTTATCGATTTCAGTTTGGCGTTGCTGTTGGAGTTGGGTGAGTTTTTGTTGCTCCCACTGGAGTTCTTGGAGGTTGAGGTGGAGTTGGCGCAGTTTGGCTTCGGCTTTGTCGCGTTCTTGTTTGTCGGTACCGAGTTCTTTATCGAGGATGACTAGGGCGGCTTTGGTGGCGGTAATTCCGTCGTTAATTACGGTGATTTTAGTTTGGATATCGGTGAGTTTTCGATCGAGTCC
>JANYIT010000020.1 GCA_025358725.1 Chamaesiphon sp. GL140_3_metabinner_129_sub | reverse complement strand
TAGTGATTTTGCTAGTTGTGACCTGGGCTTTCATAATTGGGTCAAGGAAGTCGTCAAAAGAACCTCTGGATACAAGTTAGAGGATTTGAGTGTAGCGATCGCTAAATATTGGTTGCAGGAGGATAAGGCTGCTCTCCAGCCAATTTTGCGGCAGAAGCAAGAACAGGCTGCTGAAGAAGAACTCGCTCGTCTGATTCAGGTACTGGAATCTACCAACGAAGTTTACTGTCAGGCGATTTTCAACTGGTTAGATGAGTATTTACCCAGCGATCTAGAGGAAGTAATGATTTCTGGAGGAGCGGCGGACGTGCTTAGAGATGAACTAGTTTACTACTTCGATTGTCGATTGCCGTCCCGCGAACAGTTAGATGGCAAAACGCCCATTTACTATAGCGATACTGGATTTAACTTACCCAAGTTAGATGTACCCGCAGGATGCCAGTCGCGGATGGCAGATGTTTACTGCCTTTGGGAGTATCTAATGCCTAAACCTCAACCTAAATCTGTAATTAAATCACAATCTCAAATAACTACAAAAGCTGGATGATTATGACTAAGAAGGCAATTAAAACTGTTAAAGCATCAGCTCCAGATCCGATCGTCGATACGACTTCTAAGAGAACGTCAATTGGATTTATATTGAGTGAGAAGGGTGGGATGGGCAAAACCACCGTGGCATTGACAGCAGCAGAGCAAATGACAGCGGCAAACCATCCATTTTTCCTAATTGATGCGGATGCCTCTACGCCTAATGTGGGGCTGACGTATCGGAAGGCGATGTATGAGGGCTTCAGGAATGGTACAACGGTAACGGAGAATATCGATCTTCAGACTGTTTCGCGGAAGAATTCGACTACCACTAAGAAAAAAGAGGAAGTTCTGAACCTTCAAGAACAAATTACCTTTACAGGTAATGCTGATGATTACTTTTTGGCTGACCAAATCTTCGATATTGCCAAACAGCAGGATGTTCTAATTGTGATGCCTTCTCAGGTGGCTGCTTACCTCAATCGCTGGATCGAACAGAATGATGTGGTGGGAATGCTGGCAGATCCCAATAATACGATCGATATTGTATTTTTCTTCATCACCAATGGTACGCCGGAATCGCTGGAACTTTTCGTTGAATCAGTTGAGGCTTCGCAAGGTAAGATTCAGCACGTCTTGGTGAAAAACTTGGGTGCCCCCACAAATATCCGCTGGGAGCGGGGCGGCTTCGATCCCGATGGCAAAATTCAGGCACTGCTAGATAAGTATGGATTTCAGTCTATTTTCTTTCCAGAGATGCTGATTGCTCCAGAAGACAAGAACAAGATCCTGAGTGAGTATATTCCCTTTAGTGAGGCGATCGATTCTAACTGGATTCCATTTTCCACTAACCGACGGCTCAAAAAGTGGTTGAGAGAAGCGAGTCTGGCTCTTTGGAGTACGGGTTTAATTCCTTACCACCCCGATTACGTTCCTGAAGCGGTTCTGATTGCTGAAGCTGAGGCTGAAGCGGCACTAAAAGCAGCGGAAGAAGCTGAAGCAGCTCTCAAAATGGCTCAAGCCGCTGCTGAAGCCGTTGTTAGTGAATCTGATGCTGAACCTGAAACTAGCGAAGTGAAAGTGGGTTCTCCTGTCGCGTTGGCTGATGCTTTCTTTGACGATACACCCGAATTCTAAATCAACTAATTAAAAAAGGGTTTAGTAACAATTACCAAACCCTTTTTTAATTGGTGTCAATCCTAATAGCAATATCGGCTGACCATTTCTTGGAGGTTAGATCCTAGAGGATCTTCTACTGGCGAAACTAATGTCAAGGCTTGATTTTGTAAGTCCCGTTTAGCCTGTCTTGTTTGAATTTGAATTTTCAATCGATCTAGATCTTTAATATCGAAATAATTGATAAACCTGCCTCCAGACCACAAAGCGATACTACTCAATGTATAACGATTGCGATATCCGTCTAGCCTTTCAACACTAATACCGACATACTCAGCCGCTTCTTTTCTTTGCATTATCATAATTAATCTTAAAGTAGCTTATAGATCTATCATAACTTTTCAATCCAAAGAATCAGATCGGTCAAATAACTGAGACTTAAAATTAAATTAATCCAGCTTCAATTGCCACGATTCCAAATCCAAAGATAAAGAATTTAACAAAATAATTAACTGAAATTAGTGGCGAAGTACCCAGTCCAACTGCAAAGCAGATAGCTGGATATTTTTGTTGACCGCTTGTGATTACAGCATCTATTCCCGCTGGGGTATGCTGATAGTAGTAGGTCAAAAGAATACCTAGACAGATCCAGAGGATTGAAATACTCCAGTACAGAGCCAATTCAAATCTGTCCCTCCATTTTTTATTAATCATGATAACTAGAAACGCTTTTAATTTCTGATTCGCACTTCCAGCATTTTTCCAACATCCAAACTGTATAAAGTTTTTGAAATTTAATCGGATTGATAATTAACGTAGCTGTGGGATGTCCGATCGTCGTTAGACGACGCGCAAGCTTCGGTTGACTGATAAATGCTACCCACGGAAATTTAACTTTGGCTGAATCTTTATCAAACATATATATACATCTCGATTGATAGAGATAAGCTTTGACCTTTTATGATTCAAGTTTATCTTCTATATGAGTCAGATCGGTTCAGCTATTTGTCGGAATTAGATCGAGCGATTGTCGCAAGATAATTTACTATCTTTGAATTTGATAGCGAAGCACTGCCTTGAGCAGGTCGCATGATGTGGTAATGATATTTTGTAAACATTTTTTTCGATCGCTTATCATGAGTTTTTATTCTCAATCTAAATTAATATCAAAATCTGACGATATCGAACTAACCTAACTCTATTTTAACATTTTAGCTCGATCGGCAAATGCTTCTATTTGCTGAAATTCTTGATGGCGAGAGAAATATTTATCTTTTAGTAGAACGAGAGTCAAGATGTTGTTTTCATTCAAACAGGAATAAAATTCTTTGCGATCGATTATCCAATCTAGTTCTTTAGCCCAATCTTGATAATTAGATTCACCAATAATTCCTTGATTAGTTTGGATATAATCTACCAAAACTAATGGATTAATTCTAAAGCTTTCTCGTCCCCAACGGCAGATACATTTAAGTAGAAACTCATAATCGATATAAATTTTGAGTTCGGGATTCCAAGTTAAACTTAGATCCTTAGTGTTCCGATGAGCGAATCCGTTACTATCGATGAGTTGCTTGTGGCTAATTAATTCTTTTACCGTACAATCTGAAATAGGTGAGAAGAACTCTTTACCTCGTTTAACCACAACACCATCCTGGACAAGATCGCGTCTGCGTTGCTGAATCGGCATAGCATAATTTACCTGGGAATGATGCTCGAAGAAAGCGATCGTTTCTTCTACGAAATTGGGCTTGAAGGTGTTGTCATCATCGAGATAGGTTACGATGTCCCCTTGTGCCATTACGACACCTCTATTGCGTCTGTAGGATAGACCAAAACCCTTGTCGGGATGAAGCATCTCCAAATAGGTATGGGTGAAATCGATTTGGGAGTTAGAGATTAATTCTCGTGTAGCAATATCTTCACCATCGTTGACAATAATCCATTCAAAATCCTGACTGGATTGAGCATTCAGAGACTCGATCGCTTGGGACAATAATTGAGGACGCAATCTAGTAACAGTGATAATAGAGACTTTTGGCATAATTTATTTCTAATGAAGGCAGAGAGCAGAAGGCAGAGGGTAGAACATTATTCTATTAATAGAAAGTAGTTTTGATGTTTATCGAAGGCAATACCCAACTTACGATCGATCCAGAAAAGCAACCGCTTTCTACCATATATATTTTGATAATGAATTGCTGATAAATATCCGATTCAGATTTACAAAAAGTTCCAGACAACTTAACCTCTCGATTCCTGGTATATGCTAGACACTCTATTCTGCAAGCTATGCGGATTGTCATCAGATCTACTCTTTCTTTGTTCATGTAACCGAATCCCTAGCTCTAGTATTACTCGATAAGATCTCGATCGATCGATTAAAATCCCCCGCTCTATATTGGGGGATTATCTACACTCAACCAGTTATCAAATTATCGATAATCTCGATCGCAGTATCTACCGGAATAAATACCTTAGTCCGATAATTGATAATCTCTGTAAAACACCCCATCGCCTTGAGCCAATCGATCTTATCGCTACCATAAACAGCCACTACTTCCAACCGATCTTCCCCCTTATAGTAGTTCCGCTGTAACTGCCACTGTCCCGCCGATGTCACCTCATTCCGTTCCCAAACTAGTTGGAAGATTTCATCGGCTGTCAGTTTAGACTCGCCAGCAATACCAAAATCTCGATACACCTTATCGATTTTCAACTTGTCGATTTCTCGTCCTAGCAGCAACCGACCATCGTTAGTTTGAAGTCGATAGACACGCGGACTTCCTGGCAATTGTCCCCAGATTGGCAGCAACAAGCCACAGCAGAGATAGATGCGTTCGCGATCGAACTCAGGAGCCAAATCGAGTAGTTGCTGCCACTGTCGCCAATATTGGCTAGTGGGAGTTTCAGGAATCCAGACCTTATCGAAGTCCGGTTTATCTAGCCGTTGATAGGTTTTGGAATAAACTGGGTGATAGAGGGTGACTATATCCACAATATTGCCACGGTGGGTGTGCTGGTCGGTAATGTGAGCGATCGCTAAATTACCATTTTTCACATGACGGTAATAGCGGAAACCAGATTGGAGAGCAGCTTGTTGGGCGCGTTCTACTGAAATAATCTTCGGTTTATTTAGTTTATCAATCGCATAACAGATCGTTTCACCTCCAGAAGAGTGGGTACTCAATAATTGGGTATCGACTACCTCAAATCCACCCTCCGCCCAAATTGTCTGTACCCCACGCTCGAATGTGCCATTGGCTTTAGCTTGGGCGATGCGATCTAGAATCCGCTGCTCGAAGTCGGCGAATAACCGATTCTGGAGGTCGATTTTGAGAGCTAAGAGCCGATTGAGAAAGGTGTTCATCTTGGGCAGATTGTCGGATAAATTTCCGTCCTTATTTAAGAGTTTGAGTCCGGTATATTCGGCAAATTCTGCTGGTGAAATCCCATCGATCCCTTGAGCGTTCATGTCGGCGAAGAACTCTGCCAGGGCAGATTTAGCATAGGGACTGGTGAAGTCGAGAATGCCGCGAAATAACCCATTATTCCCCGTATTGCGTTGTCCCTTAGTGATGGCACCCAGCGAACTGAGACGGCTGGCAATCGTCGCTGTAAACCGCAATTCTCCCTTGACATCGCTGGTGAGCAAGACGATTTCTGGCGGTTGGGCTTGGTTGCTGCGGTGCGATCTGCCGACCCCCTGGCAAGCAACTATCGGCTCGAAGCCAGCCTCGACTAAATAGTGTCTTCGTAACTGTTGGTTGGCACAAGCGAGATCGGCGTGATAACTGCGTCCTGTACCCCCCGCAGCGGAGAAAATCAGCACTCGTTTCTCACCAGATTGGAAGGCAGCGGTTTCGGCAAGATTACTCGCGCCAGGACGTTGAGCTAGTTGATACCGTCCATCTTCCAGGATAATCCGCTGACTGCGCCCCGTAATTTCGGCGACCTGATGATGACCAAAATGCCAGTTGATCTGGTCTAAAAGTCCGTTCACAGGGCGTAGTACCGACATCCGCTCGATCAGTCCATCTCGCAGTGCTAGTGCCTCTTGGGAGACGATGGGATTGCCTTCGAGGTCGGTCATCAATTCGCTTTTAGTCGCGCCGCTGTCGTCTACATAGGTTTGGTAGAGGTTGATGGGGAAGGAGTTCATCAAATAGTCGATGATATTTTCTCTGGGGGTGAAATCGACAGCTCGCATATCTCCCCACTGACTGGTGGGAATATCAGCTAACTTGCGATTCATTAGAGCCTCATTCGTCGAGACAATTTGAATCACACAAGAACGACCTTCCGCCAAATCTCGCTCGATCCCATCGATTAAGGTGGCAGCTTTAGCCGCACATAATAGAGCATTAAAGAAGCGTTGTTTGGCAGACTCGAATTGACTGCTGACCGCCGCTTTAGCTCTACCGTTGGTACATTTACCGCTCTCATTTTCTAATCCGATCGATCGCAAAACTTCATCGATTTGGTGGTGGATATAGACGAAGGCTTGAGCGTAAGTATCCCAAATTTCTCGCTGTGCTGGCGTTAGTTTATGAACGACAGTTTCAAACTTCACACCCTCAAAACTCAGCGTCCTAGCGACGTAAATCCCCAATCGTTTGAGATCTTGCGCGACTAACTCCAGGGCAGATGTACCGGATGCTTCCATCTCGCTGATAAACGCCGCTCTAGAGGTAAAAGGGAAGGCTTTAGTCTGCCACAGTCCCATCCGTTGGTAATAGCTGAGACTCGACACTTTAGCCGCACCCGTCGCACTCAGATACGTGACTCTAGCATTGGCTAAATGGTTAATTAATTGGGTACCAGCCAACGCTTGAGCGGAAGCTTTGGTTTGTCCCCGTTCGCCATCGTCACCCGCCGCATTTCCCAGCATGTGTGCCTCATCGAAACAGATTGCCCCATCCCAATCTTCGCCCACCCAGTCGATAATCTGGTCTACTCTAGATTTCTTACTGCCCTTAGCCGGACTCCGCAACCCGCCATAGGTGACGAATAAAATACCTTCAGACAAGCAGATAGATTCACCCTGCTTAAATTTGGATAAGGGGACGACTTGATGGGGACTACCACCCAACCGTTGCCAATCGCGTCTGGCATCTTCGAGGAGAGCTTCATTTTTGCTCACCCAAATCGCTTTTCTGCGCCCCTCACACCAGTTGGTGAGGATAATCAAAGCCGCCTCCACGCCCTTACCTACGCCCGTAGAATCGCCGATACTAGCTGCTTGGCGGTGATATTTGCCATCGGGATTGTCGGGATTGGCGACAGCAATCTGTTTATTCTCGGCGATGTACCAGCGGGTATCCAGAAATTTACTATGCGCCTCGCACACATAGATTAGAGCTTCCAATTGCGGGTGCGAAGCTAATCCTGCCGTTAGAACCCGTGTGGGCAGCAGTGGTTGAACGGTAGGATAGGGAGCCTTAATTGCCGCCATTGCGATCGATTCTGCCAGCGGGGTAGGATGTGGTGCGGCACCAGGGATATGAATCGCAGTGGCTTGATATGGTGTATACACGGCATCAATTGTCTCGACTTCCTGTTTGACGGCTGGTTGATAAGTCAATCGTGCCAATTCAACAAATCGATCTAAGGAGATTTCGACAACAGGTTCGGGTTTCTCGATTCGCACGATCTTTGCTGGGCGCGGATCTGCGAGGGAGTCGATAACAGGGATGATAGTTAACTGTGGTTGTAATCCTTGGAATAAGGGCAGTTCGACAAATGGGTTGGGGGCAGCAACGGCAGCAGCCATTAATAATTCCTCCCGCTCCCAATATTTGACAGTCTGACGGCTCGGAGTGGCTTCTGTTGCCAAGCTTGCCAGTTCTTTGGCAGTGACGGAGAACTTGAGATCGATGGATTTAATCGGTTCTACCTTGGTAATCTTATCGAACACCAAGATCCGGACATCCATCGAG
>JANYIT010000345.1 GCA_025358725.1 Chamaesiphon sp. GL140_3_metabinner_129_sub | reverse complement strand
AGTCAAACAGTGGCAAGTAGCCGATTGGCAACCGATTTTAATCGATCTAGTCAAACCACATTTAGGTGTCTCTACGGCTCAAGTTGGAGCTTCAGAGGCAGATTTTGCCAAGTATCTCCAGAAATACTTTGGAACTATGCTCAAGCCCAGCTACACCTTTAGTATTCCCAATAGCGATCTGGTTTATAGTGCTGATTTTTGTTTGGTTTTACCATCGGGTTTAAGCTTCTGTCTAGAGATTGACGAACCCTACGTCTATAAGACAGGGGAACCCCATCACTGTATCGACCAGGGGAAGGATGAGCAACGGGATAAGTTCTTCTTAGCAGGGAACTGGGTGACAATTCGGTTTTCGGAACAACAGGTAGTCCTTCAACCCGTAGCTTGTTGTTTCCTGATTGCCAAAACTATCGCTCAATTAACTGGGGATATGGCGTTCATCAAGCAGTTTGATGACGGGACTAAAACTCCTAATTTAGAGCCACAGTGGACGATTGCTGAGGCTGAAGTGATGGCGAAAGTTAATTATCGTGACAGCTATCTAAGTGTTAAGCCGCAGGCACAGAAATCAGCTAGAGAGGGTGTTAAGTTGGAGATCTGCTGATTAACTTTTGTTGTAGGTTTGCTGAGGCGATCGCTCTAGAATTTAAAGTAAACAATTGAATATCAGGGACAGTGCAAAAATCATAATCATCAGTCATCACCTTGATTTGTCCTGTTCCAGCCCGTGAAATCGCTTCTAAATGTAGTAAATCATATCCATCCAAAGTCTGGCTCTGAAACCGTTTTAAGGCAGCATCTGTCGTTTGCTCATTTACGGTAACATCAACCAAAATGGCAAACTCTCTCACTTGACTCCAAGCTGATTCAACTAACTTAACCACATTTGCTCTCTCAACTGGCAAGTTATGGCGATATTCTTTCTTTCCTAATGAACTTTTTCTATTATCCTTCTTGTAAATCTCCCACTCAGTTCTCTCGATGACAGACGCTAATTCTGTCATTAGTAACCCTGAATAGGTCAACGTTGCCCCTACTGAATCTGCTTCGACTAAATAATCTAAATAAGTATTTATTTCGGCTAGTCGAATTGCATCCAAATCTGTAGTTAAGTTAGCATAGGTGTACCACAACCAGATATTTGTATCTACTAAAAAGATGTCATCTTTACAGGGTGTGTCCCCATTGATATCGATGACATCTGCTCGAACGGATAAATTGAGATTAACAGCCATACATTAACAAGCAGCTAGTTCCTCTTCACGGACTTCATGAACGGCTTGTCGATAGCTATCATCTGTGTAGTAACGTTTAGCACTACTCATAACCATTTGGCGTACATTCTCACCAGTACGACTCAGGTTCGAGAATTTGACTAACCGATTTACATCTGCATCAGGGATGTCTTTGAGCAGTTGTCCGATCGCATAGTTGAAGAAAGGGGATGCGTAAGCCTTAACTCCTAAAAAGTCTAACTCTACTGCTGTACCTTCGGTAAGGAGTGGATGAATAATGTCATACAGTTCTTGCCCGCGTTGAGGTGTAACGCAATAAGCACCAATTAGATTATGGATATTGTATTTCATTTTAAATTATGCCCTTCTATGTAGTTACACTTAGACAGTAGTTTGTACTATAGTTTTGCAACTAGAAATTAATTTGAATTGTCACATCGAAATGCGATATTAACTAGAGTTCCTGAGAAAGGATTTTTAGTGGAATTATATATAACTCCATTATCTGATACTATGACCTGTCCGTCATTAGTACAAACTCGCAAGCTGCCTTGATTTTTAATTACAAAATCCTGAAGTAGCTTTAAACCGTTTCCCCGACTGAGTTCTTGTTGTTTGGTGCTGTTACCTGGCTCAAAAGCCCACTTGAGAGCTTCTTCTGTCGAAATCTCTGTATATTGTGGTAGCGACCTCACATTATTGATGATTCCGACTCCAAAGTCGATAGTAGTCAACTCCAACATTTTTTTCTTGGGGTAATGTTGTCCGCAACTAAATACTCCAATCTCCGATTGGCTATGGTCGAAGGCGTTGAGATATATTTCGGCAACATTACTAACAATGCCCTCGCTTAGATCTGGACTAATATCGATCCAGTCTTGTCCCAACCATTGTTCCTCTAAATACTGGTAAATACTATCATCCAAAGCAAGATCGCAACGATATCGAACAGAATTACCCTGCCAAGGTTGTAGATTCTCACCACACTCATGAAGAAACCCATTCTGGGCAAGATTCATGTGAATGCGCTTGGATAGAGTCTGTAAATCAAATTCTAGTTGACCTTGACGATTTTTAATCGATCTGACTATTCCACCTAAAAAAGCAACCCCAAGATGGTCTAGAAACTCACAGTAATGAAAGTCAATAATAATCTTCAGTCGTTCATCTGGAATTTGGGCGATCTCTTGGTATAGATTAAAAAGTCTGTTGTAGCAGATATCTCCTTGGCTTGAATTTACAGAATGCACATACAGTATGTATTCCGGCCTACTTTTGGGTGGAACAAGCATCATTGAGCTAGAGAAATCTGCGATCGGGGATAGATCGAGAATGCGATTAGCCTAAATACTTGTATTTATTATGGCTATCGATTCTCACATCTACGATCTTAAACTCTCATGCCCGATCCTGGTAAAACTGAACCTTTCTAGCCTTTCTTAGTTTGAGATTGATTCCAAGCAGCTTGCCAAGAAGCACCGCCTAAGATTCCATCAATTGTTAAACCAAGATCTGCTTGGAACTTTTGGAGAGCATCATGGCAAGATTGGGTAAAAATTCCATCAGCATCCAGAATACCAAGGTTATAACCTAGTTTAATCATTTGCTCTTGCCAGACTTTGATGTCATCACCTGCTCTATGGGGTGATGTTAAACCGATAAATTGACCATTCCAAGCTGGAATATTTGTATCGGTGATTTGGTTGTAAGCTGGACGACCAAATCCCATGATTTGTCCATCATGAGGACGTTTTTTATATTGAACTAAGTCGGGTGTAGATCCATCCTCTGAGTGTGAATTGCCATCGATCGTTACGATCGTGCCATCTTCTTCAATCCGTTCTAAAATGGCTACATGATTAGCTTCTCCGTCTAACTCCCAATCAAAGAAAACGATATCCCCTGGTTGTCCCTTATCTGTGAAAAACAAATTTTGAGCTTTGAACCAGTTTAATCCTAACGGACAATAAGCGAATCCTTTCTCTGTTTGTGCTGGCAAGGGTAAACCAGCTTTATAGAAACAGTAGGAAACAAATATGGCGCACCAAGAATCACCATCGATTCCATACCAGAGGCCATACTTTGTTTCATTATCGTTACCGACTCCTTCTGTAGTCCCTAACTCTTGTTTCGCTATCCGTAGAACGTCACTTGCTGTCGTCATAGTTGATTTTTACTAACTTACTGTCTATCTATTACTTACGGATAATGGTGGTTTTGGGTGCTAGTGGGAAATAACTGTGGTAAGCACTCCTCACTTGATTGACTAGATTCTAGGCGGGGTTTTCTTTCCGAACACCCTTGAAAGGATCGCCATTTTGCTTTGTATCTAGGAACTGTCCTGTTGTGGTATCTCGCTTTGTCCACAGATCCGTAGCTGGATTGTAACTCTGACTACGCTTGTCTACAGCCCCTTGACGGTACCCCTTGCCAGTATTTTTTGCCATACAGTAGAGCTTTTAGTAAAATTGTACTTACATACTAATATACCATAATATCTAGTAACTAACTAAATTTATCTCCATTCCAAAGACGATATTCACACAGCATTAAGCAGCAGAGTTGGCGCGAATGTGATCTAGTACCGTCACTAAAGCATCGACTTGGATAGAGCTAAATACTCCTTCTGGGCCTTGAGCGTTGATGTCAGTAAAAGGGGACTCATATAATAGGCTGGCGGACATGGTGCCGTGGTGGGTTAAATGGTCGATGATTAGGTTGATAAATTCGATTTGGTTGGCGGATAGTTTAGATCCCGTCAGGAAATCGCCAAAGGCAAGTTTAGCAGCTTCTCGATCGAGTCCCACTAACGATCGAATGAATATACCCAAACCAGCACAGGTTTCTTTGGCATAGTCGAGGTGTTCTCTAGTCCCAACTTCTGATGCTAGTAACATCCGTTCTAGTTCGCTCAAATCTACTTCAGTCAGTGGTTGGTTGAAACGGAGTTTGTAGATGGTGAGGTGGTTTTCATGGGCGCGGAGAAATTGACGAGCTTTAGTGCGAAACCGATCGAATTCATTGGGACTAATAAAGCCAGGTAAGTCAAATCTAGTTTCCGCTCCCAGTTCGTCAATAAAATCGGTATAAATTGGTTGACGTTGAGCTTTATCGATCGAGCCGACTAAATTTCGCAGCCGTTTTCGGGCGCGTTCGAGTAAGGTAACTGTCACATCCGTCCACCAGTCATCGGTTTGTAGTGCTTGAATCAATTCCATCTGTTCCCGCACTTGGGGAATACTATCCTTCTCTTCCAAAGCGGTAGCAATTTCTCGTACCTGTTGGGCTAATCGGGTGAATTTAGGTTCTCCCCGCATTCTAGCCAACTGTAGTTGCAGCATTAATAAGTCGAAGCGTTTGGCTGTTTCTGGTTCGGTGGGTAATTCGGTGGGCAATCCAGCGACGCGCTCGGCAAGTTCGGTTAATTGTGCTGGTTTGAGGTTTTGCCAAGCGGTAGGTTGGTTGTAAGTTTCTACTAATTGGCGCAGGGGACGGACGATAAAATTATTGAGGTTCATCGCGGCGACTTCGGTTTGAAGTTGGTTGGCGATATCCTCCCTTACTGCTAATTCTGTACCTGCTGAGGATGTGCCATCGAGTTCGCCGATTAGTTCCAATCTGGCGTTAAATAGCCGTTTGCTCAGGGATGCCCCCGCCGTTCCGCTGGTGGTTTTGATGTCCTGACTGAAGAATTCTAGGTTTTGGCAATAGTCGAAAATGTAGAAAAACTCTTTGGATCGATCTGGGGCGAATAAATTTGGGCATAAACGGGTACCTCGCCCCACCATTTGCCAGAATTTAGTTTTCGATCGGACTAATTTAAAGAAGACTAAATTTACTACTTCGGGGATATCGATACCCGTGTCCAACATATCCACAGAAATCGCGATGTGTGGTGGTTTATCGGGCACTGAGAAGGCATCGATTAAACTTTGGGCATATTCGACCTTATGGGTAATAATGCGGGCAAATTCGCCTTTAAAGTGGGGATAATTAGCATTGAAACGATCGGCAATAAATTCGGCGTGGGCGTTATTTTTAGCGAAGATAATCGTTTTCCCCAACCTATCGCCGCCAGCGACGGTTTGCCCTCGGCGGATCAGGTGTTCGAGGACTTTATCGACGGTATTGGTATTGAATAGCCATTTATTTACCGCTTCAGCGTTTACGCCGTCGGGGACATTTCCATCTTCATCCCATTCCAGTTCGTCCCATTGTTCGCGATCTGCTTCGGATAAGTCGTTATATTTAATCCCCTCGCGCTGAAATTTGAGTGGGACGGATACGGCTTCGGGGGGGACGAGAAAACCATCGGTGACGGCTTCCTCTAAGGTGTAGGCATCGGTTGGTACGCCTGTTTCTAGATTAAATAGACTGTAGGTATTACGATCGATCTCCTCTGTGGGGGTAGCGGTTAAACCCACGAGCATAGCATCGAAATAGTCAAAGATGGCGCGGTATTTCTGGTATACCGATCGATGGGCTTCATCGATGACAATTAAATCGAAATGTCCGACTCCAAACGGACGATCTCCATCGCCGCCGCCATTAATCAACCCCATCATCGTCGGGTAGGTAGACAGATACACCCGCCCGTTACTCTCTTTTTCCGTTACTAAATTCACGGGGTTGGAGGACGGAAGATGCTGTTTGAAGGCATTAGTCGCCTGTTTGACTAATGCTACTCGATCGGCGAGAAATAACACCCTTTTGACCCAATTACAGCGCATCAACACATCGCACAGCGCAATTACCGTGCGGGTTTTCCCCGCTCCCGTTGCCATTACC
>JANYIT010000322.1 GCA_025358725.1 Chamaesiphon sp. GL140_3_metabinner_129_sub | reverse complement strand
ATTTGAATCGCTTAACCCCTTAGTTTATTAAGTAGTTACTTTAGCTTTCTCTTCAAAAATTCTAATCGTTGCATCCAAAATATTGTAGCCTTGCTCGGTAATACTCAATTTTCCAAAAACTAACGCCATCCAATGTTCGAGTTCGGCAGCATCGGTTTCGGCGGTGTGCCAATGCTTCCTTTTAATCGGTGCGATATAGGTAATCTCATCATCGTCGATTAGTTCGACTTTGACTTGCTTATTTGGCATCGGTACGGCTCTGGGAAATTCGGTCGAGAACTTAATCGAAATTTCTCTTTTAACTACTCTTGCCTGAGCTACTTTTGTTTTAGTCCGTTTGATGCCTTCGAGGATATTTTCTTTCCACTCGAACACCTTAATCCCCGCTCCCAGAATATCGCACCCCTGCTCGGTTATCTGCAATTTTCCAGAGACGACTAGCATCCAATTTTCAAATTCGGCAACTTCGGCTTCAGCTTGGCGGTAACTCTTGGGACTGACGTTGGCTGTGTAAATTATCCCATCTTCATCGATTAGTTGGATTTCGATCTTCTTATCTGGTGTGAATTTACCTTTAGGCAGTTGGTCGCATTTAAGCTTGATTTCTTTGGCGAGGGCTTTAGCTTTAGGGATTTTTGGTTGGATTGCTTTGGCTTGAGTCATATCGAATTACCATCTCGTTCAAATTCCATTACTTGTCGAGGACTAGCTGTTGAGGATTTATAGCGATGCCGATCTTCAGGCTTAACTTCTGCTCCCTGAGTGTTGTGGGAGTCGATTAGTTCCTCAATCTCGATTCTCCCTCGGAGAGGCTCGCGGGAACGACTTCTCCACGGTTTACCTGTAATTTACTTACTCAAATTATACCCCCCACTCTCTCCAGAATCGCAGATCGTTAATTTGTCTGATGAGTGGATTCGTAAGCGAGCTTCCCCCACAAAGCTGCGCGCCCGAAAACGCCTTTGTCACCACATTCGCTGTAATCGCTCAAATATTTGTGGATACTTACTTTCAACCATTTTCAGCGCAATTTGAGCAACTTCACGATTAGTTACTGCTAAATACTCACTCAAACAACTTTTTAACTCTGGCAGATCCATTTGACCGATTTCGAGAAGGGTCTGTGCTACAGATCGGAGATTTTCCAGGGTAAATTCTGGCGATCCACGTTGGTCTTTTGGCAGGTTAATAATATTAATACTGGCGAAATTATCAACATGGATCTCGATAGCTAATTGTTGTGGAGTCAAGGCTTGGAGATTTTGCCAAGCTTCCACCCGCTCCTGTTGATAGGTCGCTAGCTGCTCCAATCGTTTTGTAACGCATTCATAAATGTGTTTCACTTCGACGGGTTGAGTGCTGGGATAAACTTGACTGAGTTGAATTGCACCAGAGATCGGATTGTGAGTACCGCTAAAGGTGTACATCCGCGTGACGATCTTTTTACCTTGGGCATTAACTGTCCGGTAACGGCGGCTGATTGCCGATAGTCCTAGATGACGAGCAGCACCAGCAACTAGCCGCATTCGTCCCGAACCATCGTGCATTCCTAACTCTTCCATTGCTATGCCCAAATCTTGAATCGTCTTGTTGTCGCTCAGAAACTCTCCACCTGCGAGTTTGCCTAATTGCTCGATTAGTTCAGGGGTGAGTAATTCGTACTTAGGCGCACCTTTAAAAGCCAGAATAGAATTTGCCACAGCATCTAATTTGAACTCGTCATCCTTTAGTTTGACCAGTTTAAGTCCAAATTTCTTGAGAATGCGCCGGAATAACTTAACCGGATCGTGTGGCTGGTTGGGGTTGACGTTGATTTTCAAACAGGACTGATAAAGTTTAGAATCAGCAACCTGCTGGGTAATTGCGGCAATCTCTTGTCCGTCGAACTCCCCCTCCATGAGGTCGTGCAAGCCTAATTCCCGCCCGATCCTTACCAGTGGCAATGAAGAACGATTTAGTTGGTCTGGGAGCCAGACAGAACCAGTTTCAGCCACAGGTAGCCAAGCAGCTAAATGGTTGATTTCAGCGTATTCGGGATGGAGCAGGTAATGATAGGTTTCGAGCGTTCTAATCAAGGCTGGATGGTTGTATTTAACCATCTGAATCATTTCGGCTGAATAACTCAGCGTCTGGGTAATCCCTGGTAGCTGTTGTTGGGTGAGGTAATATTTATTCGCCAGTAGTCTATCTAATTCATTCGCACTGGGATCGTTTCT
The DNA here is from genome assembly GCA_025358725.1 of Chamaesiphon sp. GL140_3_metabinner_129_sub. Lineage (GTDB taxonomy): Bacteria > Cyanobacteriota > Cyanobacteriia > Cyanobacteriales > Chamaesiphonaceae > Chamaesiphon. Next base: position 237 of record JANYIT010000322.1, on the reverse strand, counting down.
AATTTCTTCGTATGTAAGTCTGTCGATATCCGGTGCCTCGTAAATCCGCCGTGACTGCACTACCCTGCGTTCGACTTCGACTCTACCCATCAAATCGTCGGTATCGTCACAACCATCGACATCTTCAGAATCGATCGATACTGTATAACCATCTGCTACCATTGCTTCGACGAATAGCTCCCGTAGGTGCTTCATCTCCTCATTGAGATTAGCTTTGTATTGGTGAGCCAGTTTGAG
>JANYIT010000197.1 GCA_025358725.1 Chamaesiphon sp. GL140_3_metabinner_129_sub | reverse complement strand
GAAATTCTCACCACATCTTGGCACGCACAGCTAGCTATTAACTTAGCAATGTTGGGATCGGTCAGCATCATCGTGGCACAACACATGTATGCAATGCCTCCGTATCCTTACTTGGCTACCGATTACGCGACTCAGCTATCGCTCTTTACACACCACATGTGGATTGGCGGCTTCTGTATCGTCGGTGGTGCTGCTCACGCGGCAATCTTCATGGTACGGGATTACGACCCTGCAATGAACCAGAACAACCTACTCGATCGAATGTTGCGTCACCGCGATGCAATCATCTCGCATCTGAACTGGGTTTCAATGTTCTTGGGCTTCCATAGCTTCGGTCTGTATATCCACAACGACACCATGCAAGCATTGGGTCGTCCTCAAGATATGTTCTCCGATAAGGCAATCCAGTTACAGCCTGTATTTGCTCAGTGGATTCAAGGCATACACACTGCTGCTGCCGGGAACACTGCACCAAACGCACTGCAAACTGCTAGTCTCGCATTTGGTGGCGATACTCTCGCTGTCAACGGCAAAGTGGCAATGATGCCGATCGTTCTGGGTACTGCGGACTTTATGGTCCACCATATCCATGCTTTCACCATTCATGTCACTGTCTTAATTCTGCTTAAAGGTGTCTTGTTTGCTCGTAGCTCCCGGTTAATCCCCGATAAAGCTAGTCTGGGCTTCCGATTCCCTTGCGACGGTCCTGGTCGTGGTGGTACCTGCCAAGTCTCTGGTTGGGATCACGTCTTCCTCGGATTGTTCTGGATGTACAACTCCCTCTCCATTGTCATCTTCCACTTTAGTTGGAAAATGCAGTCGGATGTCTGGGGTACTGTATCACCTGATGGTACTGTCTCCCACGTTACTGGTGGCAACTTTGCAGCTAGTGCGACGACAATCAATGGTTGGTTGCGTGACTTCTTGTGGGCGCAAGCTTCTCAGGTCATCAACTCCTATGGTTCGGCATTGTCGGCTTACGGTTTGATCTTCTTAGGCGCACACTTCATCTGGGCATTCAGCTTGATGTTCCTGTTCAGTGGTCGTGGCTACTGGCAAGAATTAATCGAGTCGATCGTCTGGGCGCACAACAAGCTCAACGTTGGACCAGCAATTCAACCTCGTGCTCTGAGCATTATTCAGGGTCGCGCGGTAGGTGTAGCTCACTATCTCCTTGGCGGTATTGCTACAACCTGGGCGTTCTTCTTAGCTCGATCTCTATCGATTTAGCGAGACTATGCTCTCGGTTTCAGTCAGTTAGGTTAAATCTCAACTGTTGAAATCGAACAACATCACTAAAATGATGCTAATCAATGCCACACGAGATGGTTGGAGTTAGCATCATCTCTAACTGCAACCATCTCGTCCGTCCGCGAGGAAATCTGATAAGAAAACTATGGCAACTAAATTCCCCAAATTTAGCCAAGACCTCGCACAAGATCCGACCACTCGGCGGATCTGGTACGGGATCGCCACGGCTCACGACTTTGAAAGCCATGATGGTATGACTGAGGAAAATCTTTACCAAAAGATTTTCGCTACTCACTTTGGTCATCTAGGTATTATCTTCCTCTGGGCTTCTGGCAACCTGTTCCATGTCGCTTGGCAAGGCAACTTCGAGCAGTGGATCAAAGATCCGCTCAACGTTAGTCCGATCGCTCACGCAATTTGGGATCCTCACTTTGGACAACCCGCAGTTGATGCGTTTACCCAAGGTGGCGCATCAAATCCAGTCAACATTGCCTACTCCGGTGTCTACCAATGGTGGTTTACGATCGGGATGCGGACCAATGATGACTTGTATGCTGGTGCCATTGGACTGCTCCTCCTAGCTTCAGTGATGCTGTTTGCTGGTTGGTTGCACCTTCAACCCAAGTTCCGTCCTAGTTTGTCCTGGTTCAAGAATGCTGAATCTCGCCTCAACCACCACTTAGCTGGATTGTTTGGTGTGAGTTCACTAGCTTGGACTGGTCACTTAGTCCACGTTGCCATCCCCGAATCTCGCGGTCAGCACGTTGGTTGGGACAACTTCACCAGTACACTACCTCACCCAGCAGGATTAACCCCCTTCTTCACAGGTAACTGGGGTGTATATGCAGAAAATCCTGATACCGCTCAACAGATGTTTGGCACCGCCCAAGGTTCTGGTACAGCAATCTTGACTTTCTTGGGTGGCTTCCATCCCC